>CAMDJU010000048.1 GCA_945900695.1 Bordetella parapertussis
CATCATCGAATTGGCTGGGGTGAAAGTCAGCGCGGAAATAAGCCCGCCAGTGGCTGGCGCCCCAACGCAGCAAACCTTGGCGACCCAACAACCAGTGCTGGGCACCCCGCCAGGTGGCAGCCTTGAACAACTGGCCATCGCGCCACAAGTGGTGCGCAGTTTGGCGCAACACATCGAGGGCGAAATGCAAGGACACCAAGCGCATCCAGCGTTTACGCCACAGCTCGTTACCGTCCAATGCCCGGTAGAGGTCAAAAGCGGTGCAACGGTGTTCCAACTCCTCGCTGGCATGCCACAACCACAACTGGCGCATGCGTTCAGGGGCCTGCGCCAACACGCCGGGGTGCTGCAGCAACCAGGCTGCAAAGATGGCTGTCAGGTGCTCGGTGGAAGCGGTCACTGCGACTTTGTGGCGCTTGTCTTGAAATGCATCCAGGCGTTTTAAGCGTTTGACCACCCGAGGTGCCCAGCGGTTTTCATAGCCCAAAGCGGCCAAATGCTGGTTGTACAACTCGTGCAAACGCCGGTGGGTGGCCTCTTGGCCCACAAAGCCTTGAATTTCGCGCGCCCAAGCCGGTTTTTGCTCAGTTGGCAATTGCGTCAAGCCCTCACGCAAAGAGTCGATGAAAAACTGCTCGCCCACCGGGAAGCTCATGGACAAAGCATCCAAAAAAGCGCTCAGAAAAACCTCGCCGCCGTTCCAATGCCGCTCCATGGGTGGCTTCATGTCGATCAACAGGTGTCGGATGGTCAGTGCGTTCATGGGTTAGATCTGGTTTGAAGAGGGCATTTTGCCTGTGCGCGCTCGCGCAGGGGGTGGGAGGCAGGTTCGCCCCATGTCAATTGTGTCTTTCGGCAAATAACTCAAAAGATAACTTTTTTAAAGGTGGTGCCATGATTCCTCTTTCCAAGGTGCCTGAAAATATCCAAATTGATTCATTCATTGGCGCACCTAAGTTATTGTAAACATTGGGATTCATTTCCCTTTTAAACGACAACTGGGCGCATGAGAACCAGGAAGTGCCCCGATTTTTGACTAGAATCGCCCCCCAAGGAGCGCATATGTCAAACCCATCAGATTCTTTAGAAAGCGTTGTCATTGGTGACGGCGTGGTCGTCAAAGGCACATTCGTTGTCCCTTCCAAAGCCATCGTGAATGGCGTGATTGAAGGCGATTTGACCGCTGAAGAGGTGCTGATTGGACCCACCGGCAAAATTTCTGGCCGCATTTCCGCCAAGGTGATTGATGTGCGTGGTGAGTTGCACAACACCATCATCAGTGAAAAAAGTTTGATTGTTCGCTCCACCGGCCGCATTGCAGGCAAGGTCCATTACTCTGAAATCGAGATCGAAAAGGGTGGTGAGATTGAAGGCAGCCTGAACCAGGGCGCCGAATACCCCTCGACAGCACCGCGCATTCCGCCGGTGTTTCCTGACGCCAATAAGTACTGACTCTCCCAGATCGTCTGACCGTGTTCAAGCGAAGCATCACGTTCACGTTGGGCCTGCCAGCCATGTTGCGGGCCGCCTGGACTCGCGAGTACTTGGATGCGCGCATCATTCTTGAGCAAAACGCAGATCTGCGCTACCTGACCATCAGCGCCAAAGTCCAGCGCTTGGCTGTGCGCTCTGGGCTTGTCTTGCTGGGGGTGATCAGCACCTTGATCTTGTTTTTGACCATCACCAGCATCAGTTTGTTCATCAGCCGTGGCAAGCTTGAGCGCTCACACGAGCAGGTCTACCGGGCCTTGCTCAGCAGCGCGGTCGAGAGTGAAAACGGCGAAAGCTTCGAGTTGGACGAGGCACAAATGGTGGCCTTGGCCCAAACCATCCGTGACCGCGACATGAGCATTCGGCGTTTTGTGGACACATCGATGGTGGCGGTCTCGCAAGAAAACGAAAACATGAAAAACCAACTCGACTCGTCGGGTTTGACCGAAAAGGTCATACGGGTGATTCAGCAAAACTCGGCCAACGGCGGCTTCAACTTGGGCGACAACCTCAACGCCAACCCCTTGTTGCGTGGCAAAGTGGCGGAGGAGTTGTCCAATAACCGCGCCATGCGCGAAGTCTTGTACGCTTTGCCCAACCGCATGCCGGTGTCCAATTACAGTGTCAGTTCAGACTTTGGCATTCGCAAACACCCCATCAGCGGCCTGTCCAACTTCCACACAGGTGTGGATTTGCTGAGCGAGACCGAGGACGACAATGTCCACCCCGTCAAACCCGGAATTGTGGTGCTGGCCAAATATCATTCACAATACGGGAATACCGTGGTGGTTAGGCACAGCAATGGCATTGAGTCTTTATATGGGCATTTGGCCAATATGAAGGTAGAAGTGGGCGACAAAGTGACCACCGAGACCGTTTTGGGTCGGGTTGGCAATACCGGTGTGTCTACCGGCAAGCACCTGCACTTGGAAATTCTCGTTGGCGGTTACCCTGTCAATCCCCAAAAAGTTATTCGAACCGCGCAATATGTTCAACAAATTCAAAACCAACCCTAGTGCACAGCCACAGCCAGAAACTGTTTTGGCTGTCACACCAGGGGCTGTGCCCGAGACTCAGCCTGTGGTTGAGCCATTGATTGTTGCCCCGCCCGCACCTGCTCCTGCACCCCTTACCCAACCCAACCCAGCGCCGCAGCGCACCAGCATGATGGACATCATCTCCAACTCCACAGCCAAGCCCTCCATTTTGAGCGAGGGCTTCTCTTTTCGCGGCGAGATAGCTGCAAAGGGCGCGATCCATGTGGAGGGCTCGCTCAATGGCCAGATCCAAGTGGATGAGTTGACCATTGGTTCGCGCGGTCAAGTCGAAGGCGTGGTCACCTGCCAAAGCCTGCACATCAAGGGCAAGTTCACCGGCACGGCCACTTGCAGCGAGTTGATCGTGACCTCTTCTGCCTCGGTAGATGGTCACGTGGTTTACCAAACCTTGTCGGTTCAAAAGGGTGCATCGATCAAGGGCGAGTTGTTGCTGGTCAAGTAAACCCAAGCCCATCCTGCTGCCATGAACGAGCCAGCCCGCATGATCAATGGGGCTTTTCTGCGCCAACGGCGCGAAGGCAAGGGCTGGGCCCAAACCGATTTGGCCACCCGTGCGTGCTTGTCGCTGCGACAAGTTCGACAAATTGAAGACGGTGGCAACAGCTCGTTTTACAGCGAGTCGGTCAAAGCCACCTCAGCCCGAAAAATAGCCACTCTGCTGGGTTTGCCACCTGAAAGCGCTTTTGTACAAGCTCATGCTGACACTGTGTCAGTCAATCCTGTCACCGATCCCTTGACCCCCACGGACAATGAGCAGGCCCCAGCGCCCGTGGTGGCCCAAGCGCCTCATGCGCCTCATGCGCCTGGACCTGCCGGTGCCGACCTGTCCTCGGTCATGACCCATGTGGCCGTGGCAACCGCTGACATCGATCCGCCACCGCCCCAAAGTTTGTCCAGTGCTGGCGGCGAAGGCGAGTCACGGTCCAGCGGCTTTTTGTGGCTTGCAGTGTTGGCCGTGGCCGTGTGTGCTGGCGTGTTGCTCATGTCCAAGTCGTCCGATGTGCCACAGACCCCCAACATGGCTGCACCGGTGGACCCCAACCCACCTGCGCCGCCCCCCATGGTGCTGCCCGCAGATTCGGTTGAGGCGTCAGGTAACCAGCCCTCTGATGCACCCCTAGCGGCCCCCGGCACCAGCACTTTGCCAGCGGTCCCACCCAGCGGTTCTGGCCTTGGCGCAGCCGGTTTGGTGACACCCATGCCCAATTCGGTGGCACCTGCTCCAGCGCCGACCAATGGGCCGATCAAAACCCCTTGAGCCAGGGGTAAAGGCACAGCCGGGTCAGGCGATTGCCGTGTTTTCAGACATTTTTATTTAACGGTTTTCGCTCAGCGCGAAACCAGAGGCCAAAACCCGTCACGGGCGAATCAGACGGTGGCACCCATGTCCAGAGCTGTTTGCCGCGAAATCGCCCCCGTGGCCTCGCTGGGCAGGCCCAAGGGCCAGCCACCGGTGTGTTGGTGGGTCACTTGCACCAGGGCTTGGATCCACTCAGGGTGGTCGTTCAAGCAGGGGATGTAGTGAAAGCTTTCTCCGCCTTCCTCCATGAAGGCGTGGCACACTTCCATAGCGATTTCTTCCAGGGTTTCCAGACAATCGCTGCTAAAGCCAGGGCACGCGATGTCAATGCGTTTGGTGCCGTTTTGCGCCAGTTGGCGCACGGTGGGCTCGGTATAGGGTTCTAACCATTTGGCCTTGCCAAAACGGGACTGAAAGGTCACGCTGTATTGGCCTTTGACCAAGCCCAATTGCTCGGCCATCAACCGGGCGGTTTTGTGGCATTCGCAGTGGTATTGATCACCCAGGTGCAAGGTGCGCTCGGGGACCCCATGAAAACTCATCACCAAGTGGTCGCCACGGCCTTTTTCAGCCCAATGGGCCCGCACCGTTTGCGCCAAGGCATGGATGTATGCAGGGTGATCATGGTAATGGTTGACAAAGCGCAACTCGGGGATGCTTCGGGTGCGCCCTGCCCATGCATAAACCGCATCAAACACGCTTGCCGTGGTGGTGGCCGAATATTGGGGGTAAGCCGGGAGAATCAGCACGCGGGTGGCGCCGTCTTGTTTCAGTGCCTCCAATTGCTGAGCGATGGACGGACTGCCATAGCGCATGGCGTAACGCACCAAGACTGCGCTGTCTGGGCCCTGCAAGGCCTGCGCCAGCAGTTGGGACTGCTTTTCTGTCCAAACTTTGAGGGGCGAGCCGTGCTCGGTCCAAATGGCGGCGTATTTCAAAGCGGATTTTTTTGGCCGTACCCGCAAAATGATGCCGTGCAAGATGGCCAGCCACAGCAGGCGTGGGATTTCTACCACCCGGGGGTCGCTCAAAAATTCGGCCAAGTAGCGGCGCAAAGCCGCGCCCGTGGGGGCGTCTGGGGTGCCCAGGTTGCAAAACAGCACCGCGGTGCGGGCGGGTTGACCATGGCGAAAGGGGGGTTCAGCGGCAAAGCGCGGTGAGGCAGGCATGCGGTATTCTCGCTCACCCATGAATATACCTGCCCCCCACCCAAGCCTCATCCGTGCCATCAGCTTAGATTTGGACGACACCTTGTGGCCCATTGGTCCCATCATGGCCCGGGCCGAACAGGCCTTGCATCAGTGGTTGGATGCGCACGCGCCAGGCGCGTTGGCCCTGTACCGTCAGCCCGAATGGGTGCAGCAAGCCCGCAGTCAGGCGGTTTCGGCGATGGCCGACAAGCCGCATGATTTCAGCGCCATGCGCCGCTCCATGATCGGCCAAGCCCTGGCCCAAGCCGGGGAGCAGACCGATTTGGCCACCCCTGCTTTCGAGGTGTTTTATGCAGCACGCCAACAAGTCACTTTGTTTGACGATGCCTTGGAAACCCTGGATTTTTTGGCCCAACGCTTTCCGTTGGCGGCCTTGACCAACGGCAATGCCGATGTGCAGCGGGTTGGTTTGGGCGCGTTTTTTCGCTGCGCCGTGAGCGCCCATGAAATGGGCATCGCCAAGCCCGATCCGCGCATTTTTTGGCACACTGCTGAGCGCTTGAACCTGGCGCCCGAGGCGGTGTTGCATGTGGGCGACGACGCGGCCCTGGATATCTTGGGCGCCCGTGCCGCGGGCATGCCCTGCGTCTGGCTCAACCGCCAGGGTGCACCCTGGGTGCATGATGGCCCGCCACCTTGGACCGTCTCATCCCTGCGTGAGTTGGTCCACCACTTCCAGGCCTGAACGAACAGCCCCTTCCAAGGTCGCTGGATAGGGGCCTTGCACATGGTCGCCGCAAGCCCACAGGCCAGGGCCGATGCGCGCAGGGGGGCGTATGAGCCCCGGGGTGCAACTGAAGGTGGCGCGCCGTTCCACCACCGTGGTGATGACTTGCAAGCCTTCCATGCCGAGTTGGTCTTGAATTTGTGCCAGCACCGCTTGGGTGATGTGTTCACGTTCCCCTTGGCAAGCGCTGACCACCGCAGCCAAGATGCCGCGCTGCGCCGGGTCGCCGCTGAGTGCACCGCGATCGAACACAAATTGGGCCGGCGCGTTGGGGCCGCTGTCCAGGGCCACCATGGGTCTGGACAACACAGCCTGATCCATGCCATTGCCATTGTTGGCGCTGGCGTTGCGCAGGTACACGGTGGCAATGCCCTCATGCCGCAATTGGGCGGCTTGTGCCGACCAAGCGGGGTTGATCTCTTGGGTCAGTCGGGCAGCCTCCCAAGCGGGGCAGGCCAGCAACACCGCGTCGCCTGCGTTGAAGGCTTGGGGGCACACTTTTTGGTGTTGGCCGGGTTGAACTTGTGCGCCGTGGGCGCGCAACCAAGCCAAGGCCGCATCCGGCAACAAGGCACTCATGTCGCAGCGCGGCAGTAAAAAATCGGCACTGCCGGGGGCGCTGTACAAAGCGTCGCGCAGCACCCTTAAAAACACGGTGGCACAGGCTTGGTCTATGGGTGTGTTCAAGGCCGAAACGCATAGGGGCTCGATCAAATGGCTGATCACCCGGGGCCGCAGGCCCATGCACAGCTCGCTCACGCTCATGAGGGGCGGGCAAGTAAATCGATCCCGCTGCCAGCGCGCCGCCCCGCTGAACAAAGAAAGTTTGTCGCGCCAGTCCAGTGCGTTGGACGCGGTGATGCCCCACAACAGGTTCCAAGGTGCAGGCAGGTTTGGCAGTGCCAGCCCAATGCCTTGCGGGTTGCGCAGGATCAGTGGCATGCGCCAGAGCAATCGCTCGGGGTCCAGGCCCAAATTGCGCATCAAAGCCAGGGTCTGGGTATAAGCCCCGATCAACAGGTGGGGGCCGTTGTCCAGCACCAGGCCTTGGTGCTCAATGCGTCGCGCCCTTCCCCCCAAGCTTGGCGCGGCTTCCAACAAGGTCACCTGCCAGCCCAGTTCGGTGGCGCGCACCGCAGCGGCCAAACCGGCCCAGCCGCCCCCAACAATGGTCAAGCGTTTCAAAAACGTCCCAGGGCCTGTACCTTCCAGGCCAGCCAAAATTTGCGCAACGGGGTCAGCCGCACGCGCTGCTGCAGCACCGGGAATTGGGCCACCTCAATCTCTCGCAACAAGGTGCGGTAAATGCTGGCCATCATCAAACCGGGTTTTTGGCTGCGCTTGTCGGCCTGGGGGAGCATGGCAAAAGCCTGTTCGTAAAGCCCATGGGCGCGGGCCGCCTGGTGGCGCATCAAGGCTTGAAAGCGGTTGGAGTCTTGACGTTGCAAGATCTCTTGGGCTTTGACGTCAAATTGTTGGAGCTCGCTCATGGGCAGGTAAATGCGCCCGCGCACAGCGTCCTCCCCGACATCTCGAATGATGTTGGTGAGCTGAAAGGCCAGCCCCAAGGTGTGGGCATAGGGGGTGGTTTGGTCCTGGGTTTGACCAAAAATGCGCGCCGCCACTTCGCCGACCACGCCGGCCACCAAATGGCAGTAACGCTGCAGGCCTGGGTAATCGAGATAACGGGTTTGGGTCAAGTCCATTTGGCAGCCTTCAATGACCGACAGCAAATGGCCGGCTTGGATGCCAAACTCCTGGGTGCAGGGCATGAGGGCCTGCATCACCGGGTGCTGGGCATTGCCTTCATATGCGCGCTTGACTTCGGTTTGCCACCAAGCCAACTTGGTCGCGGCAACACCCGGGTCGGGTACCTCGTCAACCACATCATCGATTTCTCTACAAAAAGCGTAGAAGGCTGTGATCGCCGCCCGCCGATGGGGGGGTAAAAACAAAAACGCATAGTAAAAGCTGCTGCCCGAGCTGGCGGCCTTTTCTTGGACGTATTGTTGGGGGGTCATGGTTGTCGATTGTGTCATTTGGCGCGCATCCACCAGGCGCGCCACAGCATCAGCGCCCAGTCGTGCCAGGCCAAGGTCGAGCGCTGCCGCCAGGGGTCTGTGCGTTCGACTTTGTCGAGAATTCTCAAGCCACCTTGCACCACCAAGCGCAACTCCCACCCCGCACGGCCTGGCACCCGGTGCACCAGCGGCGCACCTTTGAGCATCAATGCCCGGGCAAAGGCCAACTCCGTACCCAAATCACCCCCATCGGGCAGGTACAAGCGCCCACGCGGCACGTCCTCGCTGAGGTCTTGCCAAAAATTGATCAGTTGCAAGCTGCTGCACACCGCGTCGCTCATGGCCAGTGACTCAGCATCGTTCACTTGGTAAAGGTGCAGCAGCAAGCGGCCAATCGGGTTGGCCGATTTGGCGCAGTAGTCCAGCAATTCGCCGCGCGATGCATAACGCCTGCCTTGCTGGGTGTAGCGCACGTCTTGTTCAAAGGAATCGAGCAAAGCGTGCAACAGGCCCAAGGGCAGGGCATGGGTGTGGATGTGCTGGGCCAAAGGGCCAAAAACCTCAGGCCAATCGACCTGTGCAGCGGGCAAGGGGGTTTCCAGCGTTTCACCGGTGCCGTTGCGGGGATGTTTGGCGTGGACCGTGCTGGGGGAGGGTGCAGCAGCCTGGCCCAAAGCCCATCGGTACGCGAACAACTGGGCCAATCGTTGCTCAGCAGAGGCGGTGCCTTCATCGGCCAGGTCGTCGGCGGTGCGGGCAAAGTGATACAGGGCCACCACCGCCCCGCGCAGGTGCGGCGGGCACAGCCAAGAGGCGACGGGAAAGTTTTCGTAATGGTCCACTGCAGGCATGGTTGTGGCATTGTCGCTTGACAAAAAATGCCCCCAGGATAAGATTACTAACCAGTCAGTCATTAATTTGCGCTGCCCACGCCATGTCTCCAGGCGAGTCCCTAGAAAGTATCACCCCTATGTTTCAGCAACCCTTGGCAGGGCTCGTGTCCTTGGCCTGCTTGGTGGGCCTCAGTGCTTGCAAACCCCCCGAAAACCGGCCTGAGCCTGTCCGAGCCGTCAAATTGCTGCAGATTCAAGCTTCCGACGTGCATGCAGGGGTGGAGTTTGCAGGGGAAGTCCGTGCCCGTGTGGAGAGCCGATTGGGTTTTCGGGTGGCCGGCAAACTGGTGGCGCGCCACGTGGAACTGGGCCAACGGCTCAAGCCAGGCCAACGCTTGGCCGACCTGGACCCGCGAGACTATGAGTTGTCTGCCGATGCCGCCCGCGCCCAGGTCAGGGCGGCACAAACCCAATTGGAATTGGCCCAGGCCGACTTCAAGCGTTATCGAGAGCTCAAAGACCAATCCTTCATCAGCGGGGCCGAATTGGAGCGCCGCGAAACCACCCTCAAAGCCGCGCAGGCCCAATGGGACCAAGCCCAGGCCCAATCGCGCGCCCAAGCCAATCAATTGGGGTACACCCGTTTGATGGCCGACGCTGGGGGCGTGGTCACCGCCATTGAGGCCGAGGTTGGGCAAGTTTTGGCAGCGGGCACGCCGGTGGTTCGCGTGGCCCAAGAGGGAGCCAATGATGTGGTGATCGCCCTGCCCGAAGACAAACTGGGCTTGCTCAAAGTGGGCCAAACGGTGGCTGTCAAACCCTGGGGCACGGGCCCAGAAACGAAGGCCCAGGTGCGCGACATCGCTGCCAGCGCCGATGCGGTGACGCGCACCTTCACCGTCAAACTCAGCTTGCCCAAAGGCGATGGTCTGCCATTGGGAAGCACGGTTCAAGTGGTGTTGCCGCGCACCGATGTGTGGTCGCGCCAGCCCGCCATTCAGTTGCCCACCAGTGCCTTGCGCCAAGAGGGCGGCAAGACAGCGGTGTGGGTGCTGGATGCGGCCAGCATGACGGTGCGCTTGCAAGCCATCGAAATCGGCACCGCTGACGGCAACCAAGTGGTGGTGTCCTCTGGTTTGCAAGCCGGGCAAGAGGTGGTGGTCGCGGGCGTGCATGTGTTGTCCCCGGGGCAAAAAGTCACACGCTATGTACCGGCCACGGTGTCCCCCTTGGGCTCGACCCAGACAGCCCCTGGCGGCGGCCCAGCGCTTGCCGGTGCCGGCCCAGCGGCTGCGAATGCGCTCAATCCGACAGCACCCAGCCAAAAGCCCGCTGCAGCTGCAGCTGCAGCCCCAAGGTAGCACGCCATGAACCCGACACAAGCCAAGGGCTTCAACCTCTCGTTGTGGGCCATCAACCATCCGGCACTGACGCGCTACCTGATGGTGGTGTTGATGGTGTTGGGGGTGGCGGCCTATTTCAGTTTGGGTCAAGACGAAGACCCGCCCTTCACATTCAGGCTGATGGTCATGCGCACCTATTGGCCGGGCGCCACCGCCCAACAAGTGGCCGAACAGGTCACCGACAAACTCGAGCGCAGTTTGCAAGAGGTGCCTTATGCGGACAAGATCCGCAGCTACTCCAAGCCCGGTGAGTCGCAAATCATTTTTCAGATCAAAGACAACTCCAAACCCAGCGAGGTGTCAGATGTTTGGTACACCGTGCGCAAGAAAGTGGGTGACATTCGCCATACCCTGCCGCAAGGCGTGCAAGGCCCGTTTTTCAATGACGACTTTGGCGATGTGTACGGCGTGATTTATGGCTTGCAGGCCGATGGTTATACCAACGCCGAGGCCAAGGTGTTTGCCGATTCGGTGCGCCAACAGTTGCTGCGCGTCAAAGACGTGGCCAAGGTCGAGTTGTTTGGCGTGCAAGACGAAAAAATATTCATTGAAGTGTCGCAAAAGCGCATGTCCCAGTGGGGCTTGGACATGGCTGCGGTGGTGGCGCAAATCGGTCAACAAAATGCGGTCGAGAGCGCTGGGCTGCTGCAAACCCCTTTGGACGTGGTCCAAATTCGCGTCGCTGGCCAATTTGAGGCCGTTGAGCAGCTGCGCCACATGCCCATCCGTGGCAGCACGGGCCAGCATGTGAAGCTGGGCGACATGGCGCAAATTCGGCGTGGCTATGTCGAGCCGGCCACGGTCAAGGTGCGCCACCAGGGCCAACCGGTCATTGCCTTGGGGGTGTCGATGGCCAAGGGTGGCGACATCATCGCATTGGGCCAGGCTTTGCGCGAAGCGATGGTGACCATCGTCCCCACCTTGCCGGTGGGCGTGAGCCTGCAGTCGGTGCAAGACCAACCCAAGGCCGTGGCATCTTCCGTGGGTGAGTTTGTGCGCGTGCTGATCGAAGCGGTGGTGATTGTGTTGTTGGTCAGCTTTGTTTCACTGGGCTTGCACAAGGGCGGTCGCTGGGGTTGGTACGTGGATATGCGGCCGGGCTTGGTGGTGGGCATCACCATTCCCCTGGTATTGGCCATGACTTTTTTGTGCATGAGCTACTTTGGCATTGGCTTGCACAAAATATCTTTGGGTTCACTGATCATTGCGCTGGGCTTGCTGGTGGACGACGCCATCATCGCCGTGGAGATGATGGTGCGCAAAATGGAGGAGGGCTTTGACAAGGTGCGCGCCGCCACCTATGCCTACGATGTGACCGCCATGCCCATGCTGACGGGCACCTTGATCACGGCGGCTGGGTTTTTGCCGATTGGCTTGGCCAAGTCCACGGTGGGTGAATACACCTTTGCCATTTTTGCCGTGACCGTCATGGCCTTGCTGCTGAGTTGGTGGGTGTCGGTGTTTTTTGTTCCTTATTTGGGAACTTTGCTGTTGAAATCGCGCCCCGTGCCCGCCGGTCAGTCCCATGAAGAATTGTTTGACTCTGCTTTTTATCGGTGGTTTCGCCGCACGGTCCATGCCTGTGTGAAGTACCGCTGGACCACGATTGTGGTGACCTTGGCCCTGCTGGTGCTGGGTTTGGTGGGCATGGGGCGGGTGCAGCAACAATTTTTCCCCGACTCCAGCCGGCCCGAGGTCATGATGGACCTGTGGTTCCCGGAGGGCACATCGATTGAGGCCAACGAGGCCCTGGCGCTCCAAGTGGAAAAACAATTGCTGGCACGCGCAGGCGTGGAGAGCGTGACTCTCTGGGTGGGCTCGGGTGTCCCCCGCTTTTACCTGCCTTTGGACGCGGTTTTCCCTCAATCCAATGTGTCCCAATTCATCATCGTGCCCAAAGATTTACAGCAACGCGAAGCCCTGCGCCTGGACTTGCCGGGTTGGATGGCACAGGCTTTTCCCGAGGTGCGGGTGCGGGTCAAGCTCTTGCCCAATGGACCGCCGGTGGCCTACCCGGTGCAGTTTCGGGTGGTCGGCACCGACCCCCGGGTGTTGCGCCAACGCGCCGACGAAGTCAAAGCAGTGATGCGCGACAACGCCAACACCCGTGGGGTGAACGACAACTGGAACGAGTCGGTCAAAGCCCTGCGCCTGGAAGTGGATCAAGACAAAGCCCGCGCCCTGGGGGTGACCAGCCAGTCCATCGCCCAAGCCACCCGCACTTTGCTCTCGGGCACCCCCGTGGGCCAGTTCCGCGAAGGCGATCGCCTGATCGACATGGTGCTGCGCCAACCCCTCAACGAGCGCGATGCCATCAGCGATTTGGGCAACGCTTATGTCCCCACCGCATCGGGCAAGTCGATTCCGCTGACCCAAATTGCCAAGCCGGTGTTTGCCTGGGAGCCAGGTGTGATGTGGCGCGAGAACCGCAGCTACGCCATCACCGTTCAATCCGATATTGCCGAGGGCTTGCAAGGCGCCACCGTGACCCAGCAGTTGCTGCCTTCGCTGAATGCGCTGCAAGCCGAGTGGGCCAGCCGGGGCGAGGGCGCTTACCAGGTGCAAGTGGCCGGGGCGGTGGAAGAAAGTGCCAAGGGGTCATCGGCCATTGCCGCTGGTGTGCCATTGATGTTGTTCATCATCTTCACTTTGCTGATGCTGCAGTTGCACAGTTTCAGCCGCTCCCTGCTGGTCTTTTTGACCGGCCCCATGGGCATTGCTGGGGTGGCGGCGGCTTTGTTGGCCTTGAACCGCCCATTTGGTTTTGTCGCCTTGCTCGGGGTGGTGGCCTTGATGGGCATGATTCAGCGCAATGCGGTGATTTTGATCGATCAAATCGAGCAAGACCGTGCCAACGGTGTGCCCGCTTGGGACGCCATTGTGGAGGCCGCTGTGCGCCGCTTGCGCCCGATTGTGTTGACGGCAGCGGCAGCGGTGCTGGCCATGATCCCTTTGTCGCGCAGCGTGTTCTGGGGCCCCATGGCCGTGGCCATCATGGGCGGTCTGATCGTGGCCACGGCCTTGACCTTGCTCAGCCTGCCCGCCATGTATGCGGCGTGGTTCCGGGTGCGCCGCTAGGTCTGCTGGCGGCTTGGTCGGGCTGCGAGCGGTTAGAATCCGCGGCTGACCGATTTCAGGCGGGTGGGCTGTGCAACAGGCCACCCGTTGCTGTTTTGCAATCCCGCGCGGGTGGCGAAATTGGTAGACGCACCAGGTTTAGGTCCTGACGGTAGCAATACTGTGGG
>CAMDJU010000049.1 GCA_945900695.1 Bordetella parapertussis
ACACGGCGTGAAGTTGGGCTTCATGAGTTTCTTCGTGAAGGCTGCAGTTCACGCTTTGAAGAAATTCCCTGTGCTCAATGCATCAGTGGATGGCAATGACATCGTGTATCACGGCTATTTCGATATCGGTATCGCTGTGGGCTCGCCCCGCGGTTTGGTGGTGCCCATTTTGCGCAACGCCGACCAAATGAGTTTTGCAGACATCGAAAAGAAAATTGCGGAGTACGGCGTCAAAGCCCGCGACGGCAAATTGGGCATGGAGGAGATGACGGGTGGAACTTTCTCTATCAGCAACGGCGGCACCTTCGGCTCCATGATGTCGACACCCATCATCAACCCACCGCAATCGGCCATTTTGGGCGTGCACGCCACCAAAGACCGCGCTATGGTGGAGAACGGCCAAGTGGTGGTGCGCCCCATGAACTACTTCGCTATGTCTTACGACCATCGCATCATCGACGGCCGAGAAGCTGTCTTAGGTCTGGTGGCGATGAAGGAAGCATTAGAAGACCCAGCACGTTTGCTGTTTGACATTTAAGGAAAGCAGCCCATGAGCAAACTATTTGACGTCATCGTCGTCGGCGCGGGACCTGGCGGCTACATTGCCGCCATTCGCGCCGCCCAGTTGGGCTTTCAAGTTGCTTGCATTGACGAGTGGCAAAACGCCGCCGGTGGCCCTGCCCCTGGTGGCACTTGCACCAACGTCGGCTGTATTCCCTCCAAAGCGCTGCTGCAATCGTCTGAGCATTTTGACCATGCCAATCACCACTTTGCCGAGCACGGTATCAGCGCCACTGGCGTGAAGATGGATGTGACTCAAATGCTCAAGCGCAAAGATACCGTTGTGAAGCAAAACAACGACGGCATCTTGTTCTTGTTCAAGAAAAACAAGGTCGCGTTTTTTCATGGTCGCGGTGCGTTCGCCAGCAAGTCCGATGCGGGTTATGAAATCAAAGTCTCTGGCAAGGCTGAAGAATCTCTGACCGCCAAACACATCATCATCGCCACAGGCTCCAGTGCCCGTGCCTTGCCCGGCACACCCTTTGACGAAGTCAATGTCTTGTCCAACGATGGCGCACTTCGTGTGGGTGCGGTGCCCAAAAAATTGGCCCTCATTGGCTCGGGTGTGATTGGTTTGGAAATGGGCTCTGTCTGGCGTCGCCTTGGTGCGGATGTCACCATCCTTGAAGGCCTGCCCACGTTCTTGGGCGCGGTCGACGAACAAATTGCCAAAGAAGCGAAGAAAGCTTTTGATAAGCAAGGATTGAAGATTGAGCTTGGCGTGAAGGTTGGCGAGATCGTCAATGGTAAAAAAGGCGTGACCGTCAACTACACCAACGCCAAAGGCGAAGCGGTGAAGTTAGACGCTGACAAGCTCATCGTGAGCATTGGCCGTGTGCCCAATACCACCGGCTTGCAACCAGATGCCGTGGGCTTGGCGCTTGACGAGCGTGGCGCGATCGTGGTGGACGCGGACTGCAAAACCAATCTGCCAGGTGTCTGGGCAGTGGGTGACGTGGTGCGTGGCCCCATGCTGGCACACAAAGCCGAAGAAGAGGGTGTTGCTGTCGCTGAGCGAATCGCTGGTCAACACGGGCATGTGAACTTCAACACCATTCCTTGGGTGATCTACACCAGCCCCGAGATCGCTTGGGTGGGCCGCACTGAGCAGCAACTCAAAGCCGATGGTGTGGCTTATAAGGCTGGCACTTTTCCGTTTTTGGCCAATGGCCGTGCCCGTGCATTGGGCGACACCACCGGCATGGTGAAGTTTTTGGCAGATGCCACAACCGACGAAATTTTGGGTGTGCACATGGTCGGGCCGCAGGTTTCGGAGTTGATATCTGAAGCCGTGGTGGCCATGGAGTTCAAGGCCAGCGCCGAGGACATTGCGCGTATTTGCCATGCCCATCCCAGCCTGAGCGAAGCCACCAAGGAAGCGGCTTTGGCGGTGGATAAAAGGACACTTAACTTTTAAAGCCCTGCCACCGTGATCAAGACCCGTCGTCCTTGGCGGGTTTTTTTTTGAGCCCACCTGGACCTGATCCTTGGCTGAAAAAATTTGATCGCGTTATCAGCCCAAGTCACAATCGGAACCATTCATGTCTGTTCACCAAATTTACCTGGAAGAGTTGGCAAAACGGGGTCATGTGAGTGACCCAGCTCAACTGCGCGCGGTGGCCGCCTTGGATCGCTGTGCCAGTGATTGGGTCGCATACAAAAAAAACAGCTCCAACCCGTTTAAAAAATGGATCAGTCGACCTGAAATTCCCAGGGGCGTCTATATGTATGGTGGTGTGGGTCGTGGGAAAAGCTTTTTGATGGATTGCTTTTTCAATGCGGTTCCGATTGAGCGGAAAACGCGTTTGCATTTTCACGAGTTCATGCGCGAAGTGCATCGTGAATTGCATGACTTGCAAGGCACGGTCAACCCATTGGATGAGTTGGGCAAGCGCATGGCCCAGCGGTTCAAATTGATATGTTTTGACGAATTTCATGTGGCCGACATCACTGATGCCATGATTTTGCACCGCTTGTTGGATGCCATGTTCAACCATGGCGTGGGATTTGTCACCACGTCCAACTTCAAGCCCAATGACTTGTACCCCGATGGTCTGCACCGCGACCGCATCTTGCCTGCGATTGCCCTGTTGAATCAAAAATTGGAAGTGGTCCACATGGACAATGGAACAGATTACAGACAGCAAACATTGGAGCAAGCCAATCTTTACCAAACGCCTTTGTCGGAAAGTGTCACGCTGGCCATGTCCGACACATTTTCCAGGTTGGCTGAAAGCGCAGACCAAGACCCTGTTTTGCGCATTGAGTCCAGAGATGTGCGCGCTTTGAGGCGCGCTGGAAGCGTGGCTTGGTTTGACTTCAAAACCTTGTGTGGCGGCGCCCGTTCACAAAATGATTATTTGGAGTTGGCTTCTCAGTTCCACACCATTTTTCTCAGTGATGTGCCTCAGATGCCCATGCGAATGGCCTCTGAGGCCCGGCGCTTCACTTGGCTGATCGATGTTTTGTACGATCGTCGTGTCAAATTGATCATGTCGGCTGAGGTGGCACCAGAACTTTTATACCTCCAAGGTCCTCTGTCCCACGAATTTCCTCGAACCGTCTCCAGGCTTCAGGAAATGCAGTCCTCCGAATACTTGGCCATGGAGAGGCGTCTTGTCGATACGGCACTCACTTGAAATGGCGGCCTTGAAACCAGTCTTCAATGGCCGTTGGATGGCGCTGGGCCTTGCATTGCTATGCCCTGTGGCGGCTTGGTGTGACGCGCCCATGGAACGGGTGACGGATTATTCGGTACAGCGACGGGCTGCTCAAGAAAAATATCAAATGTCACTGCGGCAGTGTTATCAAAAATTTGCGGTATCAGATTGCAAGCAAGACGCCACTGTGGCGTTGAATGCCGAATTGAGTGCACTGAAAAAAATCGAAGCCGAACAAATGCAAAGGATTCGTGCCCAAAACGCCCAAGAAAAATTGCAAAGTCTGGCCAAGAAAGCCCCCACCGCCTCCAATGATGTTCTGAACTCGGTGCTGCCCAAACCATTGACGGAGGTCAATACGCCTGAGCCTTCAAAGAAAATGGATTCTGTGCAACCAGGCTATGGAGTTGCCCTTAAATCCCCACAAGAAGAACATGCCCAGCGCAAGAAGTTTGAAGAAAAACAACTTCGTGCCCAGCAACATCGCGATGCAGTTGCAAAGCGTTGGGTGGATAAAAAGGATGTGAAGGCCACAGAGATTTCACAAACGCCATGACCCAGGCAAAGGCATCACTCACCGAACAAGTGGCAGCGGCCTTTGGCGCACACGGTTTGCTGTCGAGGATGCCCGGGCACTTTCACGTCAGAGACGGCCAAACCGAAATGGCTTTGGCGGTGGCCCGACAAATTGAGCAGGGCGGCTCATTGGTGATTGAGGCGGGGACAGGTGTGGGCAAAACATATGCCTACTTGGTTCCGGCTTTGATGAGTGGCGAGCGAATTTTGCTGTCAACGGCGACCAAAGCTTTGCAGGATCAACTTTTTGACCGTGACTTGCCAACATTGATTGATGCGCTGGGCTTGCCCATCCGTTTGGCATTGTTGAAAGGTCGGTCCAATTATTTGTGCACCCATCGAATGCGCCAGCACATGGGGCAAGAAATGCACACAGATCGAAATGGTCGAGCGCACATGTCCATCATTGCCCAATGGGCGCAACAAACCCAGGCAGGCGATTTGGCCGAGGTGGACGGATTGGATGACCGGTCCCCCATCATTCCCATGGTGACTTCCACGCGGGAAAACTGCTTGGGGTCGAACTGCCCCGACTTCAGATCCTGCCACGTGTTGGAGGCCCGGCGCAAAGCCATGGCCGCAGATGTGGTGGTGGTCAATCACCATTTGTTTTTTGCCGACATGGCTGTGCGCGAGGCCTCCATGTCTGAGTTGTTGCCTTCTACCCGGGTGGTGGTGTTTGATGAAGCGCACCAGTTGAATGAAACGGGCGTGGCATTTTTGGGCAAAGACTTGTCGAGTGCCCAACTCATTGACTTGCGGCGTGATGTCTTGGTTGCCGGATTGCAAATGGCACGTGGATTGGTTGACTGGACTGGTTTGTGCAACAGTTTGGAAAAAGCCACCCGTGATTGGCGGTTGTCCTTGCCCCAGCAGATCGCAGGGGGACGACTCGGGTGGGATCAAACCTCTCCACTGGGTTGTCACCCGCAACTGTGGCAGCAAGTCATGCAAGATGTGGGTGTGGCTTTGTCCCATCTGATAACGGCGTTGGATTCTGTGAGCGAAATAGCACCTGACTTTGTTCGCTTGTATGAAAGGGCCAACGAATTGGCGCGCCGGGTGGATTTGTTTTTACTGCCCGCTGAGGCTGCCGCTGTGCGTTGGGTTGAGGCCTCAGGACAAATCAAATGCGTTGAGTCACCCTTGGACATTGCCGATGCTTTCAGCTCGGAGTTAAACAAAGTCCCACCAGAAACCAGTGAGGGTGTATTGCCCAAAAGTTGGATTTTCACTTCGGCCACCCTGGGAGATGAGCCTTCGTTGAATTGGTTCACCGAGCCCATCGGTTTGACCGGTGCAACTGTCATGCGTGTGGACAGCCCATTTGATTATCAGCACCAAGCTTTGTTGCACATACCCGTGCACTTTCCCAAGCCACTCGATCCCACCCACAGCCTGGAAGTGGCCAAACTCGCTGCAGAAGGCGCCCGCCGACTGGGTGGCCGTACATTGGTCTTGACCACCAGCTTGAAAGCCTTGGCCGTGATCGGAGAGGAAATCACCCAAGTGCTATCGGGTGTTTCTGACATTGAAGTGCTGATTCAGGGCCAATGGCCGAAAAGACGGTTGATGGAGCGTTTCCGCCAAGGCAGCGATGGGGGTGCGCCAGGTTGTGTATTGGTGGCATCGGCCAGCTTTTGGGAGGGCTTTGATGTCCCTGGGCAAGCTTTGCAATTGTTGGTCATTGATAAATTGCCTTTTCCCTCCCCCGGTGATCCGCTGGTCAAAGCCAGGGGGACCAGGCTTCAGGCCCAAGGCAAAAATGCATTTTCAGATCACTCTTTGCCAGAGGCCATCGTCGCACTGAAACAAGGTGCGGGGCGTTTGATTCGACACGAAACTGATCGGGGTGGTTTGTTGATTGCGGACAACCGCTTGCTGAGTGCCTCTTATGGGCGCCGCATTTTGGCGGCGTTGCCCTTGATGCGGCAAATCGATAAGACCGAAGATTTCTGGAATGCTCTGGTGAACATCACCACAGTTTCCACCACGGCTTCTTGAGAGGGTCCGCTGTGGGGGCCACTTTCACGATGGGTTTTCCCAATAAAGGGCTGTTGGGGAAATTTTTTTCCAATATCCGCTTGTTGTCATCCCTCAGGGCACTCAGCCCCAGGGTGTCGTAACAACGCATCAAAATGCCCAAAGCGTCTTCGATGGATTCAGACGTTGGAAAATCTTGCACCACTGTTTGGGCCCGGTTCACTGCAGCCACACAAGCACCCGTTCTCAAATAATATTTGGCCACATTCAACTCAGACCTGGCCAAAGTGTTGACGATGTACTGCATGCGGGCAATGGAATCGGCGGCGTAGCGCGATTCGGGAAAACGCGTCACCAATTCTTTGAAGGCTTCGAATGATTGGCGGGCGGCCATTTGATCGCGCTCAGACAAATCGGGTTTCAAAATGCCCCCCAGCAAACCCAAGTCGTCATTGAAATTAATGGTGCCTTTCAGGTAAAGGGCGTAATCCAAGGCCGGGTTCACAGGGTTGAGGCGAATGAACCGATCTAACGTGGCCACGGCCAAAATGGGCTCGTTGTTTTTAAATTGCGCAAATGCTTTTTCAAGTTGTGCCTGTTGCGACAACACCGTGCCTGCAGCCCGACCCTCAAGCTTGTCGTATAGGCCAATGGCTTTTTCAAATGCACCAGCAGCCATTTCGCTTTTCGCTTCTTCGTGCAGTTTTTCAACGCTCCACCCAGCCGTGGGGTCGTCGTTTGACGCGCAGCCCACCACCAGCCACAACAGGCCCATTAAGCTTGATAATCGAAGGAATCTCAACATTCTTACACCTTGTCTAACTCATCTTCTCCATTATCGATCATGTCCAAACCCAGCCCCCCCGCTACGGAGGGCATGGCGGATGAAGATTTATTGGATGGCGCTGATCCAGAAGGGACTGAGGTTGAGTTGAGGCAAATACGCATCACCCCGGATCAACATGGAATGCGTTTTGATTTGGCTTTATCTCAAGCACTGAAGGATTTCTCTCGCAGCTTTGTGGGTCAGCTGATTGCAGACGACAGAGTGCGGCCTTTAGAGGGTTCGTCAGCTTTCAAACCATCCTCCAAAGTCAAATCTGGACAGGGGTTTGAGGTGGAGATTCGGCCCACTTTGCAAAGCCAGGCCTTTCAAGCACAAGAGATGGCGATTGAAACCGTGTATGTGGATGAACATTTGCGTGTGATTGCCAAGCCTGCTGGATTGGTGGTGCATCCTGCACCGGGAAATTGGTCGGGTACCTTGCTCAACGGCTTATTGGCCTTGGACGCATCTTCTTGGATCACACCCAGGGCGGGCATTGTTCACCGCCTGGACAAAGACACCAGTGGATTGATGGTCATTGCGCGCAGCCGTGCCTGCATGGATGCCTTGGTGAGTTTGATATCCAAGCGTCAGGTGCACCGGCAGTATTTGGCATTGACCCACCGATCCTGGCAAGGCGGCGCGCGCGACGTTGATCTGCCAATTGGAAGAGACCCGCGCCAACGTTTGCGCATGGCAGTGGTGGATTTGTCGCGGCATCCCGGAAAAATCGCGCAAACCCACGTGGCATGTTTGGCCCGCAACGAGGATGTGAGTTTGCTTCATTGCACCTTGTCAACTGGCAGAACCCATCAAATTCGGGTTCATTTGTCCCATTTGGGGCACCCCTTGGTGGGGGACACGCTATATGGCGGAAAAACCAACGCGGACATACAACGCCAGGCTTTGCACGCGCACAAACTGGGGTTCATCCACCCCATGACCGGTGAAACATGCGAATGGCAATTGCCTTTGCCGCCAGACATTCGCCAGGCCGTTTCTGCCATGGGCCTCAGTTACAATTGATTGCGGTTTCAATGAACCTGCCATCGGCTTTTGAAAACTTACAAGCCATCTTTTTTCACGGTTTTTGCCACCACACCCCATGAACACTTCGGATGCCAAACGTGTCCTTGAAACTGCTTTGATTTGCACCCAACAGCCGATTGCGGCCAGGGAGCTGAGCGCGCTTTTTCAAGATCAGCTGGGCATGGACACGATCAAAACCTTGTTGTCAGATCTGCAACTCGACTGGGCACAGCGTGGCGCGGAGTTGGTTCAAGTGGCCACGGGCTGGCGCTTTCAAAGCAGGCCAGAGATGAGGGTGTTTTTGGATCGCCTTCACCCTGAAAAACCGCCCAAATACTCCCGTGCCGCGATGGAAACCCTGGCCATCATTGCCTACCGCCAGCCAGCGACCCGTGGGGACATGGAGGATATTCGCGGCGTGACGATCAACTCCATGGTGATCAAACAGCTGGAAGACCGGGGTTGGGTAGAGGTCATCGGGCATCGTGAGTCGGTGGGTCGCCCATCTTTATACGCCACCACGCGCCAGTTCTTGGATGACCTGGGTTTGTCGTCACTGGACCAATTGCCTGCTTTGGAAAGTCCGCACAACCCATTGGACGCACTGGCCTTGCTGGAAGAAAATGGCGGTACTTTGCAACTCAGCTTGGAGAATGCAGCGCAAGTGCTTGAAGCTTCAGAAGACCAGGCGCTTCCTCCATCATGACCGATCACAACACGGGTCGCCGCTCCAAGCGCTCGCCAGCGGGCAGGGCGGAAGTGACAGCGGCCTCCGTCTCTATTCGTTTTGAAGACGTGATTTCAGGTGAATTCGACGCCGAACTCCAAACGACTTCTGATGTGCCGCAAAAGCGTGTGCTGTTGCCCCAAGCTGAAAGCCCCAAACTGCACAAATTACTGGCCCAAGCGGGCCTGGGTTCGCGGATTGAAATGGAGTCCTTGATCACTCAAGGCAAGATCACCGTCAATGATGTGCCGGCCCATGTGGGGCAAAGGGTGCAAGTGGGTGACCAAGTCAAGCTGTCTGGCAAGCCCTTGAAATTGAGGTTTGCTGCGCCGCCTTTGCGGGTCATTGCTTATCACAAGCCTGTGGGTGAAGTGGTCACCATGGATGACCCGCAAAACAGGCCCACAGTGTTTCGAAAGTTACCCAAGTTGTGGCAAGGCAAATGGCAAGCGGTGGGGCGACTGGACCTCAACACAGAAGGTCTTTTGCTGTTCACCAGTTCCGGCGAATTGGCCAATCAACTGATGCATCCCCGTTTCGGTTTGGAGCGCGAATACGCGGTTCGGGTCTTGGGGGCATTGAGCAATGTGGAGAAGCAAAAACTACTCGATGGCGTGACATTGGATGATGGGCCGGCTCGCTTTGGTGCCATCCAAGATGGTGGCGGAGAAGGTGCCAATTGCTGGTATCGGGTGACCATTTCAGAGGGGCGAAATCGCGAAGTCAGGCGCATGCTGGAGTCGCTCGGACACGCGGTGAGCCGGCTGATCCGAATTCGTTATGGGGCCATGGTTTTGCCGCTAGGGCTCAAACGGGGGGCGTGGATGGAGTTGGATGAATCTGACGTTCGCGCCTTGACCCAGGCTGTGGGCGGTGTGGGGCGCATGACACACCCGACGGGTGTTTTGCCACAGCCAACCACCCGGCCATCGCGCAAAGCCGTGCCTTCTTCTGTGCACCACTTTGCGGGTTCAAATGCCACCCATGAAGGCCATGATGACGCCAGCGGTTCTAAGGCTCGCCCCGCGCCGGTCACGCCCTTGATTGGTGCTGACAGTTTGAGGCGTTTGCGCAAGACCAAGCCAAGTGCGCGGAAGGGGCCCGCGGGCCTTGCCCGTCCATCTCGGTCCAAGGACCGTGCCGGGCGCTGAAAGTACAAGGCCTGAGAACAAGGCCTTCAGCACTCAGTTAAAATGCTCGTCTTATTCAGCCACTTTGGCTTTTTTTAACCTGAGAAATGTCATGTCGATTGAACGCACCCTGTCCATCATCAAACCCGATGCCGTTGCCAAAAATGTGATTGGCCAAATTTATGCCCGCTTCGAGTCTGCGGGTTTGAAAATTGTGGCTTCGCGCATGACCCATTTGTCGCTGGCTGAAGCCCAGGCCTTCTATGGCGTCCACAAAGACCGTCCTTTTTTCAAGGATTTGGTCGGTTTCATGGTTTCTGGCCCCGTGATGATTCAGGTGCTGGAAGGCGAGAATGCCATTCTCAAGAACCGCGATTTGATGGGTGCCACTGACCCTAAAAAAGCTGCTGCAGGAACCATTCGCGCAGATTTTGCTGACAGCATCGACGCCAATGCGGTGCACGGCTCAGACGGTCCAGACACGGCCAACGCCGAAATCGCTTTCTTCTTTGCGGGCATGAATACTTACTCGCGCTGAGCCATTGGCGGGTTTGCACGCGTTGGCGAACCCGTTGAAAGCCATGACGACCAATCTACTGGACTTTGATCTTCATGGCTTGCAGGCTTTTTGTGAAAGTCTGGGAGAAAAGCGTTTCCGTGCCCAGCAATTGTTTCGCTGGATCCACCAAAAAGGCGAGTCCGATTTTGATCGCATGACCGATTTGGCTGTGGGCTTTCGCCATAAGCTCAAACAACATGCGTTGATCAAAGGCTTGGACAAGGTGGGTGAGCACACCTCAGCTGATGGCACCATCAAGTGGCTTTTTTCAGTGGGGAATGGTGATGCGGTGGAGGCTGTGTACATTCCCGAATCTGACAGGGGAACCCTCTGCGTCTCCTCCCAGGCGGGTTGCGCAGTCGGTTGTCGTTTTTGTTCAACCGGGCATCAAGGCTTCAGTCGCAACCTGACCACAGCGGAAATCACCGCCCAGTTGTGGATGGCAGAACACCATTTGCGGCAAAAGTTGGGGCGCTCCGAGCGCGTGATCTCCAACGTGGTGATGATGGGCATGGGTGAACCGCTGCAAAACTATTCAGCTCTCGTGCCCGCATTGAAAACCATGCTCGATGACCATGGTTATGGGTTGTCCAGGCGTCGCGTGACTGTCTCCACCTCTGGTGTGGTGCCCATGATGGACCGTCTTGGGCTTGACTGTCCTGTGGCCTTGGCTGTCTCATTGCACGCCCCCACTGACCCTTTGCGTGATGTATTGGTGCCGCTGAATTTGAAATACCCTTTGGCCGAATTGATGCAAGCGAGCTTGCGCTATTTGGATCATGCGCCGCGCGACTTCATCACCTTTGAATATTGCATGCTCTCAGGGGTGAATGACCAGCCTGAACATGCCCAATTGTTGATTGACCTGATTGCCAGGTCTGGGGTGAGGGGGCAAGGTTTGTCTTGCAAGCTCAACCTGATTCCGTTCAACCCCTTCCCCGCCTCAGGCTTGTTGCGATCTTCTGTTGAGGCTGTTGGGCGGTTCGCGCAGCAGCTCCAGCAAGCGGGATTGGTGACCACGGTTCGCAAAACCCGCGGTGACGATATCGACGCCGCTTGTGGCCAGTTGGCTGGCGATGTGGTGGACCGCACCAAACTGGCGCAGCGAAAGTCGAACCAGCGGGTCATCCCGGTGGTGTCTTCCTCATGAATCTTCGACCCTTGACAGGCATGTGGTGGGCGGGTCTTGGGGCCGGCATTTTGTCTGCTTGTGGCTTGGGCGTGTCTCAGCGACTGGCCATGGACGGCGCCCCTGTGGGGCTGTGGACTCTGGAGCCCAAAGACGCCGTGCAACGCAACCGCGCCAAAGCACGTTTGGACTTGGCGCAGGCCTACTACGAACAGGGTCAAACCGCCATCGCCATGCAAGAAATTGCCCAGGCCCAAGCTGCCGAACCGCAATGGATTGCAGTACACAACTTAAAAGCTTTGGTGTTGGAAAAAATGGGCCAATCGGCCATGGCCAGGAACAGCTTTGAAGAGGGCCTGAGGTGGGCCCAGCGCAACCCCAGTTTGGGCGCCGAATTGGCCGATCTCCAACACAATTGGGGACTTTGGTTGTGTCAGCAGGGTCAGCCCACACAAGCCATGGCGCAGTTTCAAAGGGCCATGAACCAACCTGGGTACGCATTGCGCTACAAGACAGAATTGGCCATGTCACGCTGTGACAGCCTGGCCAAAGGGTGACATGTTGGACCGCACCGATGCCCAAGCTTTGACCGCGGGTGCGTGGTTGCGTCAACAGCGCGAGGCTGCTGCCATCAGTTTAGAAACCTTGTCTGTGGCCATGAAAGTGCGCCCAGACCGTCTGCATGCCCTGGAATCCGACCAATTGGGCGATATGCCCGACGATCTCTTTGTTCGCAGCTTGGCCTTGGGCATATGCCGGCATTTGAAGGCCGACGAGCGGGCCTTGTTGCCCTTGTTGCCCCAGTCCCCACCGCGGGACTTGCGGGTTGGGCGCAACCAGATCCATGCAAACCCCTACAACCCCAACCGCTGGACGGGGCCCATGCTGTTTTCCCCCAAACGCTGGTCATTCAAGTGGTATGCCGTGGGTGGGGCCTTGGCTTTTTTGGTTTTGCTTTGGTTGTTTTGGCCCGTTTCTGAGGAAGCGGGATTGCCCCATGCGATGCCAGCCCCCATCGGCGCAAACAGCGCTGAGGATGCGGCGGGGTCTCCTGTCCCAGCGCCGCAAGTTCCTGTTTTAGCTACACCGCCCTTGCCCGCACCTGGGCCAGCCTCGCCCAGCTCGGGCAACATGCCTTTGGAGGCTAAGGTTGGTAAACCACCGCCATTGATTGAAAATGTGGTGATCACGCCGGTGACCCCGATGGCTTTGCAGCAAAATCCATCTCATTTGCAGACCCAAACCACCAAACCTTGAGTTGACGCCATGAAAAAACCCATCGATGTTGCGCATGCACATGTTCGCCACAGCCTGCAAGGGGAGGTCAAATGGGGCACCAAAGTGGTCACCGTGGGTGGCAATGCGCCTGTTCGCGTCCAGTCCATGACCAACACCGATACGGTGGACGTGATTGGCACTGCTATCCAGGTCAAAGAGTTGGCCACGGCCGGGTCCGAGTTGGTGCGCATCACGGTCAACACCCCTGAGGCTGCCAAAGCAGTTGCACCGATCCGTGAGCAATTGGACCGCATGGGCGTGGATGTGCCGTTGATTGGAGACTTTCATTACAACGGCCACCGCTTGCTGTCGGACCACCCAGATTGTGCCCAGGCGCTGTCCAAATACCGCATCAACCCAGGCAATGTGGGCAAAGGCGACAAACACGACAAGCAATTCACCCAAATGATCGAGGCGGCTTTGCGCTGGGACAAACCGGTGCGCATCGGTGTCAATTGGGGCAGTTTGGATCAAGAGCTTCTGGCCCGTTTGATGGATGAAAATGCCCATCGGTCCCAACCTTGGGAGGCCAAGCAGGTCATGTATGAGGCCTTGATCACTTCGGCCATTGACTCTGCCCAACTGGCCCAAAAACTGGGCATGGCGCCGCAGCAAATCATGCTCAGCTGCAAAGTCTCTGGGGTGCAAGATTTGATTTCGGTTTATCGCGAATTGTCTCAACGCTGCAACCATCC
>CAMDJU010000050.1 GCA_945900695.1 Bordetella parapertussis
CAGTTTGTACTGCGGCATGGTGTCAGGCAAATCACGGTACACGCCACCCGGGCGGAAGTAGGCGGCATGCATGCGTGCGCCAGAGACGGCTTCGTACATGTCAAACAAATCTTCACGCTCGCGGAAGCAATAAATCAAGATGTTCATGGCGCCGCAATCAAACCCATGGCAGCCCAGCCACAACAAGTGGTTGAGCAAGCGCGTGATTTCGGCAAACATCACCCGGATGTGCTGGGCCCGCTCGGGCACTTCCAAGCCCATCATTTTCTCAATCGCCAAACAATAGGCGTGCTCGTTGCACATCATCGACACGTAATCGAGCCGATCCATATAGGGCAGCGACTGGATGTAGGTTTTGCTTTCAGCCAACTTTTCGGTGGCGCGGTGCAACAAACCAATGTGCGGGTCAGCGCGCTGCACCACCTCGCCATCGAGTTCCAGCACCAAGCGCAGCACACCATGCGCCGCAGGGTGCTGCGGGCCGAGATTCAATGTGTAATTTTTGATGTCAGCCATGGCTCAGTGCGGTCCGCCGTAATGCTCTTCTCGGATGATGCGCGGCGTGATTTCACGCGGCTCGATGCTCACCGGTTGGTAAATCACCCGTTTTTGCTCAGCGTCATAACGCATTTCGACATGTCCAGATGTGGGAAAGTCTTTGCGGAACGGATGGCCGATAAAACCGTAGTCGGTGAGCAAGCGGCGCAGATCTTCATGGCCGTCAAAAATGATGCCAAACAAATCGAAGGCTTCACGTTCAAACCAATTGGCCGAGCTCCAGATCGGGTTGATCGAGGCCACACGAGGCAAATGATCATCGACGGCAAACACGCGCAATCGCACGCGCCAGTTGTGCGTCAATGACAGCATGTGGCAGACCACGGCAAATCGGGGGCCATCCGTGTAACTGCTGTGGGCCCCGTCTTTGTAAGCCGAGTAATCCATGCCACACAGATCAATGAGTTGCTCAAAAGCCAAGCTGGGGTGGTCGCGCAATCGCTGGGCCACGGACAGATAAGCCGTTGATGCCACTGTCAAGGTCAACTCACCCAAATGAAGATCAAGTTGAACCACGTCAGTGGCAAGCACCGAATGCAAAGCACTTTGAAGCATATCGAGACGATCACTCATGGCGCTGTCTCAACGGGCAATGGTGTTTTCACGCCGGATTTTGCTTTGCAACTGCAAAATACCGTACAGCAGCGCTTCGGCCGTGGGGGGGCAACCGGGCACATACACATCGACTGGAACGATGCGGTCGCAACCGCGCACCACGGAATAGCTGTAGTGGTAATAACCTCCACCATTGGCACAAGATCCCATGGACAAAACCCAACGCGGCTCGCTCATTTGGTCATAGACTTTGCGCAAGGCCGGGGCCATTTTGTTGCACAAGGTACCAGCCACAATCATCAAGTCAGACTGGCGTGGACTGGGTCGAAACAGCATGCCAAAGCGATCGATGTCGTAGCGCGCTGCGCCCGCGTGCATCATCTCGACCGCACAACAGGCCAAGCCAAAGGTCATGGGCCACAAAGACCCAGTTTTCGCCCAGTTGACCACCGAGTCGTAAGACGTGGTGATGAAACCTTCTTTAAAGACGCCTTCAAGTGACATGGTTTACTCCCAATCCAGCGCCCCTTTTTTCCATTCGTAGGCGAAACCAACCACCAAGATGGCCAGGAAGATCATCATGGCCCAAAAACCAACGGGGCCAATTTCTTTCAGGGCAACGGCCCACGGAAACAAAAATGCGATCTCAAGATCAAAAAGAATGAACAAAATGGCCACCAAGTAGTAGCGCACGTCAAACTTCATGCGGGCGTCTTCAAACGCCTCAAAACCACATTCGTACGGGGAATTTTTGGCCTCATCCGGGCGTTGTGGCCCCAGAAAATAACCAATCGCTTGAGGAAGCACCCCAATGGCCAAACCCACCAAAATAAACAACAGGACGGGGAGATATGCATCAAGATTCATCGCAATTTAACCCCAGATGACGTGGAATAAAAACGCACTGTGAACCCCAGCGCTGACAAGAAAATGACATCCTGAACCGGGTGGGTGGGCGATGAGCTGGGGTGTCTGGTCATGGGCTGTGATCAACCGAAACAAATGTGGAACACACTTGCAGCAGAGAATGTCTGCCAGGTCGTTAAAACAGGCGGCATCTTAGCACGCACCCAAAGATGATTGCGCCTGGATCCATGCAAATGGGCTGGGTTGTTTCAGCCCATGGCTCAACGCCCCGATGGCGCGCCAAAAGTGCTGGCTTAAGCCTTCGCCCAGTTGGGCATCACGGGCACCGTTTGCGAGGTAACGGGGGACAGAACACCTTTGACCGCTGCCCCTGGCTGAATGTAAAGATCCCCATAGCCCAAATCAGCTGCAACCTGCGCATCGGCACCCAGCTGCAACACACCCTCAGACCTGACGGTGCCTTGAACATGCCCCAGTATGGTCACTGAGTCACCCACCACATGGCCTTGCAACGAACCTTTGGCTTTGATCAGCACTGAGCCATTTTTTTGCACGTTGCCCGACACCAAGCGCCCTGTGATGCGCCCACTCAACTCGACCGCTTCAGCGCTGATCACATCACCAATGATGTGCGCGCCAGCGCCAATCTGGGTGTGCGCATGGTGAGAGGCAACTCTGGCGCTCGAAAAGACTTGTTCAAAACGTCGATTCCAATCCATTGCACACCTTTCCATCAAAACGCTCTAAAGAAAAACCTGGTGTATTTTGTACTAAAAAATAACTATTTAATTTTTATTTAAAAATAAAAAAGAACCAACAATTAAGACAGGAACGAACGAAACTCATAAAACAGACAAGAAAAAACCGAGTCTTGCAAACGCAAGCTCGGTTTTATATCTGGTGCCGTCGGCGAGACTCGAACTCGCACAGCTTTCGCCACTACCCCCTCAAGATAGCGTGTCTACCAATTTCACCACGACGGCATCAATATCAAATGGCACCTTGAGCGCCCTCACAAGCCAAGCAGTTTAACTGCAATGGGGTTGAATAAGATCCTTCCAAAGGGTTGGCAATCATTTGGGTATCTGGCCCGAACCATTGGAAGTGCCCGTTGAAGACGGCGCAGGAACCGCAGTGGCAGGCGCATTGTTGCTGGCCGGGTCGTTTTGACCCGGGATTTGGACGGCCGGGCCTGAGGGCAAATTCAAAGGGGCTTTCTCCAAAACGCTGCTGCCCTCGGTGGACGGCTTGAGGTTACCGAAGTATGCCAATGCCAAAGTGCAAACAAAAAATACGGCGGCCAACACCGAAGTGCTGCGCGACAAGAAATTGGCACTGCCACTGGCACCGAACAAACTGCCCGAGCTGCCGCTGCCAAAAGCAGCCCCCATGTCAGCACCTTTGCCGTGCTGAATCAAAATCAATCCAATCATGACCAAAGCGGTCAAGATTTGAACCACCAACAAAACATTGAGAAGCAAGGTCATGGTTATCTCGTTTAATCAGCGCTTCAGAGCGCCTGGGCTGCGGCCACAATGGCCAAAAAATCATCGGGCTTGAGGGACGCGCCGCCCACCAAGCCACCATCAATATCCGACTGCGCCAACAAACTGGCCGCATTGCTGGCGTTCATGCTGCCACCGTACAGCAAGCGAATGTTTTGTGCATTGGCCGAGGCCGCATTCAATTGGGCCCGCAACAACGCATGCACGGCTTGGGCCTGCTCCGGCGAGGCCGTTCGCCCCGTTCCGATGGCCCAAACGGGTTCGTAGGCCACGACCATTTCACTGACGCAGTGACCCACCTGCTGTATCACGGCGGCCAACTGCCGCTTGACCACATCCTCGGTGTGCCCCGCTTCGCGCTCTTGAAGGGTCTCACCGACACAGACGATGGGGGTGATGCCCTTGGCCAACGCCCTTTGCGCTTTGGCCGCCACCACAGATGAGGTTTCACCATGGTATTGGCGTCGCTCAGAATGGCCGACCAACACATAGCGGGCTTTGTAATCATGGAGCATGGCCGCAGACACCTCGCCGGTGTAAGCGCCTTGCTCATGCGCAGACACATCTTGCGCACCCCAAGCCAGACCTGAACCCTGGCAAATTTGCTGCGCCTGGGCCAAATAAGGGGCTGGCACACACACAGCCATGTCAACGCGATCGCGGGCTGGTGATGGGTGCAAGAGAGCACCGAGCAAATCGGCATTGACCGCCGATTGCCCGTTCATCTTCCAATTGCCAACGATCAAAAATCGCTTCATGACCTTGAACCTGTCAATCCGTTGCGTTGGGATCAGTTTTCGTTTTTGGGTTCGCTGTGCCGATGGCCACCATCGTGTGGGGCATCATGGCCTTGGGCCGGCGCCTGGTCCATGGGATGCTCGGGTCGATCCAACAAGGCTTTCATGGACAGCTTGACGCGCCCTTTCTCATCGGTCTCGAGCACTTTCACGCGCACCATTTGGCCCTCGGCCAACACGTCCGTGACCTTGGCAATGCGCTCATGGCTGATTTGGCTGATGTGCAACAAGCCGTCTTTGCCCGGTAACAAATTGACCAGGGCACCAAAGTCAAGGATCTTGGTGATGGGGCCTTCGTAGACCTTGCCAATTTCCACTTCGGCCGTGATCTCGGCGATGCGGCGCTTGGCCTCTTCGGCTTTGGCGCCATCGGTGGCGGCAATGGTGATCGTGCCGTCTTCATCAATGTTGATCTGGGTGCCGGTTTCCTCGGTCAAAGCGCGGATCACCGCCCCACCCTTGCCAATCACGTCACGGATTTTTTCTGGGTTGATCTTCATGGTGAAGAGTTTGGGCGCGAAGTTGCTCACCTCGGTGCGTGCCTCGCCCATGGACTCTTGCATCTTGCCCAAAATATGGATGCGGGCCTCTTTGGCTTGGGCCAAAGCAACCTGCATGATTTCCTGGGTAATGCCCTGAATTTTGATGTCCATTTGCAAAGCGGTGATGCCCTGGGTGCTGCCGGCGACCTTGAAGTCCATGTCGCCCAGGTGGTCCTCGTCACCCAAAATGTCGGTCAAGACAGCAAAGCGATTGCCTTCTTTGATCAAACCCATGGCGATGCCTGCCACGTGGGCCTTGAGGGGCACACCTGCGTCCATCAAGGACAAGCAACCGCCGCACACCGACGCCATGGACGAAGATCCATTGGACTCGGTGATCTCTGAGACGACGCGCATGGTGTAGGGAAACTCTTCATTGGTCGGCAACACCGCTGCCAAAGCACGCTTGGCCAATCGGCCATGGCCGATTTCACGGCGCTTGGTGCTGCCCATGCGGCCCACTTCGCCGGTGGCAAACGGAGGCATGTTGTAGTGCAACATGAAACGGTCTTCAAACTCGCCAGCCAAAGCGTCAATGCGCTGGGCATCGCGCTCGGTGCCCAAAGTGGAGATCACCAAAGCTTGGGTTTCACCGCGGGTGAACAATGACGAGCCATGGGTGCGGGGCAACACTGAATTGCGAATTTCTATCGGGCGCACGGTGCGCGTGTCGCGGCCGTCAATGCGCGGCTCGCCAGCCAAAATTTGGCCGCGAACAATGCGCGACTCGATTTCGAACAGCAAGTTGTCCACCTTGACGGGGTCAAATGCAACGCCACTGGCGGTCAATCCGTCTTTGGCGGCTTGATAGGCTTCGCGGCAAGCCTGGGTACGGGCTTGCTTGTTGCGAATTTGATAGGCGGCAACCAGCTTGTCTTGCGCGTGGGTGGCCAATTGGGCTTCGAAATCGCTATCACGGGCGGGCGCCGTCCAATCCCATGCGGGCTTGCCAGCATCGCGCACCAACTCGTGGATGGCGTTGATGGCAATCTTGCCTTGGTCGTGGCCAAAAACCACGGCACCCAGCATGATCTCTTCGGACAACTGCTGGGCCTCAGACTCCACCATCAACACGGCGGTCTCGGTGCCAGCCACCACCAAATCCATCAAGCTGTCTTTGCGCTGGGTTTGACCCGGGTTCAACACATATTCGCCATTGATGTAACCCACGCGGGCGGCACCAATGGGGCCATTGAATGGCAAGCCCGAAATGGCCAATGCGGCGGAGGTGCCAATCATCGCGGCGATATCGGCATCGACCTCGGGATTGAGCGACACGGTGTGGATGACCACATGGACTTCGTTGTAAAAACCTTCGGGGAACAAAGGGCGAATCGGGCGGTCAATCAAACGCGAAGTCAATGTTTCCAACTCGCTGGGCTTGGCTTCACGCTTGAAAAAGCTGCCGGGAATCTTGCCAGCTGCATATGCCTTTTCGATGTAATCCACGGTCAATGGGAAGAAATCTTGGCCTGGCTTGGACGACTTGGAGCCGACCACGGTGGCCAGCACCACGGTGTCGTCGATATTGACCAGCACGGCGCCGGTGGCTTGGCGCGCAATTTCGCCGGTTTCCAAAGTGACCGTGTGTTGGCCCCACTGGAAGGTTTTGGTGACTTTATTAAAAATAGACATGTGTCTCTCCTGAGGTTGATGGGAGGTACAGGCCACCTCCACAAAGCCCGGAAAAATCGTTACAGAACACGATGCCATTCCATGAAACACCCCTCTTGGGGGTCATTTGATGGAATGACACAGCTTCGCTCTGTTCTCGAGATCTCCATGTGGCAAGGCCACCGAGTTACCGAAATAACATCAGTGGCCGTGCATTCATGCGTTGAACAAAATTACTTGCGCAGACCGAGTTTGGCGATCAGCGCGGTGTAGCGGTCGGCGTCTTTGGACTTGAGGTAGTCCAGCAGTTTGCGGCGACGGCTGACCATGCGCAACAAGCCACGGCGGCCGTGGTGATCTTTAGCGTGGGTCTTGAAATGGGGGGTGAGTTCGTTGATGCGGGCGGTCAAAATGGCTACCTGCACTTCGGGACTGCCAGTATCGTTGGCGCTGCGGGCATTGGCTTGAACTACCTCTGCCTTGTTAAGCGTGGTCATGGTGATTCCTTAAAGTTTGACTTGCGCTGGGCACTGGAACTGCGCCTAGCGTGCGTTCGAAAAATCCCGAACCCAAAGATTATAGCCTGATCCAACCCCGTAAGCGGTCTACACCCAAGCGCAAACGTTGCGGATCTTGGGATGCGAAACACCAGCGCAGCCAACCCGCGGCTTCTGGGCCAAAGGCCTCACCTGGGGCCAGGCCCAAACCCGCCTCAGTGACCAAACGCTTGGCCGTGGCCAGTCCGTCATCGTGCCCGGGAATGCGAAAAAAGGCGTACATGCCGCCCAAAGGAAGACTGACCTCCAAGCCAGGCACGGTCTGCAAACCGCCCACCAAGGTGTCTCGGCAAGTTTTCAAATGGGCCACCACCCGGGGCGTGATTTCTTGGCGGCGCTGCAGGGCGGCCAAGCCAGCGCGTTGGGTAAACACGCTGCAACACGAGGTGTTGAACTCAATCAGCTTGCCCATGGCATCGGTCATGTCAGGCGGCATGACCAACCAACCCAAACGCCAACCGGTCATCAAAAAGCTTTTGGAGAAACTGTGCGCCACCACCAGGCGGTCTTGGGGCTCGGCCACATCCAAAAAACTGGGGGCGCAACCATTGTCAGTGGGAGCGTAATAAAGGGCTTCATACACTTCATCGGCCAAGATCCATGTGCCCGTTTCGCGGCAGCGCTGCAAGATGGCCAATTGTTCGTGCCGGCTCAAGGTCCATCCGGTCGGGTTGTTGGGCGCGTTCAGGATCAGCAGGCGCGTTTTTGGCCCAATGGCGGCGATCAAAGCATCCAAGTCCAGTTGCCAACTGGCGTTAACAGCCCGCAATGACAAGGTGCGCAAATGGGCACCCATGATGCGGGGCTGGGCCACCAAATTGGGCCACACCGGCGTGATGGCCAGCACATCGTCACCCGGGTTGACCAAGGCCTGAACCGCCAACATCAAGGCATTCACCCCTCCGGCGGTGACGGCCACGCGCTCCACGGCGACGCCTTGCCCGTGGGGACCTGGGTGGTTCTGCCCCATGTGGTCGGCAATGGCTTGGCGCAAGGGCGGTAAGCCCAGGTTGTGGGCGTAGTAAGTTTCGCCTTGCTGCAAGGAATCAATGGCGGCTTGGCGCACAAAGTCAGGGGTGACTTCATCCCCCTCACCAAACCAAAAAGCCAGTACATCATCACGGCCCAATCCCGCGTTGGCCACTTCGCGGATTTTCGAGGCCTCTAAGTCCATGATGGCAGTGCGCACGGGTCTCTCTCCTGGTTCAGCCACGGGGCTCGCTGCTGGGGTTCAAAGGTGGGCGGATCATTTGACAACGGCTGGGAAACTCGGCTTGCCGAGCGGTCAGAGTTTTGATCACCCTAAAACCATAACCCGAGCCCTCGCTGTCATGTTTGACGCCAGGCTGGCCCAGTTTGTCCATCAAACCCACGACCAAATTTTGCTGCAATTGGTGATCACTTTCACGCATTTGCGCTGAGTGCCCATAAAAGTTCAGTTGCCCCCGCTCCAACTGAAAGGCCACCGCCTGCGCTTCTGTGCTGCCCGCAGACTCTACCGCGCGGACCCACATTTCCATCATGATTTGCATGCGCATGTGCACATAGTCGTCTTGCGGCTGGGGGAAACGCTGCTTGAAGGCCGAATAAAAAGCCGCCGAATCGGGACCTGCCACATTGGGCATCCATTCGGCCACCGCAAACACCTTGCCCACACCCGCTTCACCCATGGCCTGAGGCGCGCCCAATGCATTGCCATAAAAAGTGAAGAAATATCCGCCATATCCTGCGTCTCGAGCGGCCTTGACCAACAAGCTCAGGTCTTGGCCCCAATTGCCAGTGATCACGGCTTGGGCGCCACTGGCCTTGATTTTTTGGACATACGGCATGAAATCTTTGACCCGACCCATGGCATGCAGTTCTTCGCCAACCACCTTGGGCGAGCGCTGCATTTGCGCCATCTGCCGCTTGGCTTCGCGCACAAAGGCTTGGCCAAAGCTGTAGTCTTGGGCGATCAAATAAACCCGTTCAATCAATGGGTCTGCCTGCATCACGTCCATCAAGGCCTTCATGCGCATGTCTGCGTGCGCGTCAAACCTGAAGTGCCAAAAATTGCAGCGCTCCTGGGTCAACGCAGGGTCCACCGCTGAGTAATTCAAAAACAGCACCTGCCGGCTGGGGTCGCGGTCATTGTGCTTTTGCGTCGCCTCCATCAAAGCGGCAGCAATCGCCGAGCTGTTGCCTTGCAAAATCACCCGGGCTCCCCCGTCGATGGCAGAGCGCAATGCCGCCAAGGCCTCTTCCACTTGGCCTTTGCTGTCGTAGCGTTCCAGGGCCAGAGGGCGGGACGCGGCGGGCAACTTGACACCACCACGCTGGTTGACGCGCTCCACCGCCCAAGCCATATTGCGCCAAACGGCCTCCCCGGTGTTGGCAAGGGGCCACTGAAGGATTCGATCACCGCCACTTTGATGGGCGCAGGCAAAGTTTGCTGGGCCTGAGCACCACAAACCACACCGAAAAAAAGACCCGCAAATAGCGCCCAGCGAGCCCATTTCAAGCCCCAGGTTGAAAAAAGATACATGCCCCAATACCCTTGAATGTCGACACCTTGGTCGCAACTGATGATGACTGCAGAAACAGCCGCGCAGTTTACCCCCCACCAGGAGAAAACCATGTTCTTTACCCCCATCGCCCCTGCCGCTTACCGCACCAATGCCCGCCTGGGTCTGGAGCGTTTTTTGCAAGAGGTGGCACGCCCTCAGCACACCCCACCCACGCAATTTGAACAAGATGAACACCAATACCGCTTGAGCATGGACATGCCCGGCGTGTCGCGGGACCAGCTGGTGGTTCAAATCGAGGAGCAAATGGTTCAAATCAACACCACCGCAGAAGCCAAACGGGTTTACAAAGCACAGTTTGAATTGCCCATGCCCGTGGATGCTGCCAGCAGCAGCGCCAAATTGGAAAACGGTGTTTTGAATTTGGTGCTGGTGAAAAAGCTGCCCCAAAGCAAAGCCCAGGCCTTGCCAGTTCAATGACCGATTGACAGGTCCTGCAAAGGCCAACGGGGGCGCACATCAAACGCCCCGTCATGGTTCATGCGCAAGCCAGGCACAGCTTGGATGCGCATGGCCGCGGCCATGGCAATCATGGCGCCGTTGTCGGTGCACAAATGCAACTCTGGGTAGTGAACCCGCACGCCCTGTTGTTGGCACTGCGCATTGAGTTGCGCACGCAAAGCACTGTTGGCCCCCACGCCGCCAGCGACCACCAAGCGTTTCAGCCCGGTTTGAGTCAGTGCGCGCATCGACTTTTTCACCAACACCTCCACAATGGCCGCCTGCGTGCTGGCCGCCACATCGGCCAATCGATCGGGCAAGGCTTGGCCCAAACGCTGTGTTTGTGTCAACACAGCCGTTTTCAGGCCTGCAAAAGAAAAATCCAAATTGCCACTGTGCAACAAGGGCCTGGGTAAAGCAAAGGCCTTGGGATCCCCCTGCTCAGCCAAGCGGGCCAAGCCTGGCCCACCTGGGTATGGCAGTCCCAATAATTTGGCCGATTTGTCAAAGGCCTCACCCGCAGCATCATCGATGGTTTCGCCCAACAAGGCGTAATCTCCCACCGCATTGACTTGCATGAGTTGGGTATGCCCGCCAGAGACCAGCAATGCCACAAAAGGAAAAGTCGGCGGATCTTGGCTCAAAAAGGGCGACAGCAAATGCCCCTCCAAGTGATGCACGCCCAGCAAGGGCTTGCGCCACGCAGCGGCCAAACCAGCGGCCACCCCCGCACCCACCAACAAAGCCCCGGCCAAGCCAGGACCGCGCGTGAACGCGACCACATCAATCGCAGCGGCAGCAACACCCGCTTGGTCTAAAACAGATTCGGTCAACGGAATCACCCGGCGAATATGGTCTCTGCTGGCCAACTCAGGCACCACCCCGCCATAAGCTTGGTGCATTTCAATTTGAGAATGAAGGGCATGGGCCAGTAAAACAGGCCAATTGGGGACTTCGCCTGGGGAAGCATCCGCAGTTTTGACCAGGGCAACCCCTGTTTCATCGCAAGAAGATTCAATGCCCAGAACAATCATAGACTCAGTGTAGCCCTGGCTTGCGAGACAATCCAAGCATGGGCATCAGTGCATACATCAAAGAAATTGGCCGGGGCAAGGATGGCGCGCGATCGCTCAACCGTGAGCAAGCCGCCGACTTGATGGGGCAATTGCTCGATGGCCAAGTCAGCGACTTGGAAATTGGCGCCTTTTGCTTGGCCATGCGCATCAAAGGTGAAACCCCACAAGAGATGGCCGGTTTTATCGATGCGGCACAACACAGGCTGCATCACTTTGAAAGCCCAGCCACCACACCCACCGTGGTCATTTCAAGCTACAACGGTTCGCGCAAGCTGCCCCTGCTCACCCCCTTGTTGGCTGGGCTGATGGCACGTGAAGGGTTTGCGGTGTTGGTCCATGGCAGCACCACCGAAGGCGCGCGGGTCACCAGTGAACAGGTTTTTAGCGCCATGGGCACAGCCCCCACACAACGCCCCGCCCGCCTAGAACCTGGCCGAGTGGTTTATGCCCCCACAGCGGTGTTGTCTGCAGCACTGCAAAGTTTGCTGGATGTGCGCCGCGTGGTGGGCCTGCGCAACCCCGCCCACAGCCTGGTGAAAATGCTCAATCCAATCCATGGCAGCGCGCTCTTGGTGTGCAGCCACACCCACCCAGAATATGCGCTGTCCATGACCCAAACCCTCAGCTTGATTCAGGCCAATGCCTTGCTGCTGCGCGGTACCGAAGGCGAGCCCGTGGCCGATCCGCGGCGCACCCCCGCCATGACGGGCTTTTTAGATGGACATGCCTCGCTCATGTGCGAGCAACAGGCCGGCAGCTTGACCGACATGCCCACCCTGCCCCAAGACAACAGCGCCCAGGCCACTGCAGCGTATATCCACAGCGTGCTGAATGGTCAAAGTCCGATCCCGTCGCCGCTCGCCCAGCAGGTGTCGGTGCTTTGCCGCTTGGCCGAGCAAATGGGCAACCCACCCCAAGCGCCACACATGCCATGAGCACGCCCACAACCCACCCCCAAGTGAGCTTGGTCGGGGCCGGCCCCGGCGACCCCGATTTGCTGACCCTCAAGGCATTGAAAGCCTTGCAATCGGCCAGCGTCGTCTTGGTGGACGATTTGGTGAGCGACGCCATCCTGGCCTTGGCCAATCCAGCGGCACGGGTGATTCGCGTTGGCAAGCGGGGCGGTTGCCGCTCCACTCCCCAAACGTTCATCCACAAGCTCATGATTCAAGCCGCGTTGGACGGCGAAAACGTCGTGCGCCTCAAAGGGGGTGACCCGCTGATCTTTGGCCGTGGCGGGGAAGAGGTTGATCACCTGCGCGCGGCGGGCATTGATGTGGACATCATCAATGGAATCACATCGGCCTTGGCTGGCATGGCTTCCATCCAAACAGCCCTGACCCACCGCGACCATGCCCAAGGGGTGGTGTTTATCACCGGGCACCGCCAAAAAGAAGGGCAAACCACCCACTGGGCTGAGCTGGCCCGAACAGCACACCAAGCCCAGTTGACCTTGGTGATTTACATGGGCCTGTCCCAGGTGGCGCACATCCAATCGCAACTGCTGCTGGGCTTACCAGCCCAAACCCCTGTGGCATTGCTGCAAGACATCAGTTTGCCCCAGCAACGCCAAGCGCTCACCCAACTGGGAGATTTGGTCCGATGTGTGATGGACAACGGCTTTGTCAGCCCTACTGTGATGGTGGTGGGCCAAGTCGTGGCGGGCATGCAAGCCTTGGGGTTGAGCGAGGACGTGGCCCCCACAGCGCTGAAAACTCAGCCCTGAACCAAGCCTGTCCAGGGCGCAAACCCGCTCCCATCTCAGGCGGCCTCACCCGCATGCGAAAATCACCGCATTCAAACCTCAGACGGACACCCACACATGGAAGCAGAACGCATCAACCAAATTGACCATCAGTTGCAAGACCTCAGCGCTCGCACCGTCGAGTTGCGGAGGTATCTTTGACTACGATGCCAAATTTGAGCGCCTGAGAACCGTCAACGCCTCGCTGGAAGACCCCAGCGTTTGGAACGAACCCAAAAAAGCCCAAGAGTTGGGC
>CAMDJU010000051.1 GCA_945900695.1 Bordetella parapertussis
CTTCAGGGTCGTTGCCATGGGCAAGCCAAGTCAGCAGATCGACGGGCCTCAAGCCAGCTGTGCAAGCCTGTGGGCAAGCGGTACTTTATGATGGCGACCCAAGAGCGGGCGTAAGAGTTGGGGTGTTTTTCCCTGAAGTTCCCGCTGAAATCAGGAGTGTCGACGCCATGAGCATCAGTGTGGAGCGGGTGAAGGGAATCGAACCCTCGTCTAAAGCTTGGGAAGCTGCCGTTCTGCCATTGAACTACACCCGCATTCCATGATGAATTGTAGCGGCCCCACCTCGGGCCAAGCCCATGCGGTATCTTGGGTTCAATCGCCCACGTTGGGGGCTCGTTGTGTGCGCTGGTGTGCATTGGGCCTGTGGAGCCTGTGCATGTGCTTGCCCGCGTGGAGCCAGAAACCGGCGGACGGTTTGACCCACACCTGTGTGCGCATCATGCGCGACGCTGCGTTCAATGAAACCATAGAAAAAATGTGCCGCTTCAAAGGCGACGTGTCCGAACGCTTCAAAGACACGTTTAAAAAGCGCAAATGCGTGAGCAAGGTGAACCAAGCGGAACAGGATCGCATCAAAGCGGAGGTGTATGCCAACACCACCGAGCAAAAAAACATGGTCGGATTGAAAGACTTTTGCTTGGTCCACAAATCGGCCTATCACAACCTGTAGCCATCTCAAAGCTGGCTGGTGTTTGCCCAATGGGAACGGCTCAGGTGCGCCAGTGGGCGCTCAGGTCCTGGAGCGGGGTCGGGATATGTAGCGCAGCCATGCACAGATGAATGTCCCGCCGACTGCAAAGGACAGGCCTTGCAAAAGAATGAACAGCGCGTTTTGTCGCAGTTGTTGGGCGTCGATGAACAGCGTTGAAAAGCCCACAAACAAAAAAAACACCCCCAACACAAATGCGTTGTGGTTCAGTGTTTTGGGCAAAGCGGTCTGGGGGGGATGGGCGCTATCGCTCATGGCCTGATTTTATGGGGCTGGCTTGGGCCCTGGGGTGTGCACGTTCAGTGGGCCACGATGAGTTGTGCCAACCGATCAGGTTGGGCCAACAACTCGGCGCTCTTGCCGCTGTGAATGATGCGCCCCCGGCTGAGCACCAACACCTCTTCGGTGACTTGCAAAGCCAGCTTGGCCGATTGCTCGACCAGCACCACGGTCAAAGCTTCCTCGCGGATCAAGCGGGTCAGGGCTTGCATCAGCATTTCGACAATGATGGGGGCCAGGCCTTCCATGGGTTCATCCAACAGCAAGATGGCTGGGTCACCCATCAGGGCGCGCCCAATGGAGAGCATTTGTTGCTCGCCTCCCGATATTTGGTTGCCCATGTGGCTGCGCCGCTCGGCGAGTCGGGGGAATAGCTCATAAACGCGCTCCATGGGCCAGCGGCCTTTGCGCGCGGCCACTTGCAGGTTTTCTTCGATGCTGAGGGAGGGAAAAATGTCGCGGGTTTGGGGCACATAACCGATGCCCAGCCGGGAGCGTTCGTGCACCGGTAAGCGTTCGATCGATTGGCCGCGGCATTCAATCCGACCGCCGTGCAATTGGGTGTGGCCCATCAAGGTGGCCAACAAAGTGGTTTTGCCCACCCCGTTGCGACCCAGCAAAGCCAGCGCGCCACGTTCAGGCAGTTCGAAGCTGATGTCTTCCAAAACCACGGTCTCGCCGTAGCCAGCACGCACGCCTTGCAGGGTCAGGGCCATCGGGGCGCTGGATTCAGTCATTTTGTTCTCCCAAGTACACCTGGTGCACGCGTTTGTCGGCGGCAATTTCTTGGGGAGTCCCTTCGCACAACACTTCGCCTTGCACCAACACGGTGATGCGCTTGGCAAAGCGAAACACCAGGTCCATGTCATGCTCAATGATGAGAATGGCAATGTCTGCGGGCAATGCGTCGAGCGCTTGCAAGATGCGGTCCGATTCCATCGATGGCACGCCTGCTGCAGGCTCATCGAGCAAGAGCACCTTGGGTTGCAGGCCCAGCGCAATGGCAATTTCGACCAAACGTTGCTTGCCATAGGGCAAATCGGTGATGCGCAAGCCAGCATCGGCCGCAATGCCCAGCAACTCCAATAAAGCCATGGACTCATCGCGCACGGCATTGAAAGCGCGCGCTGGTTGCCAGAGCTTGTCGGCCACTTTCAAGCGCTCGGCCACACCCATGGCCACGTTGTCGAGCACCGACATTTTTTTGAACAAGCTATTGATTTGAAAGGTGCGACCCAAACCACGGCGCACCCGCTCCGCTTGGGGCAGGGCGGTCACGTCTTGCCCGCCAATGAACACTTGACCAGATGTGGGTGTCAGCCTGCCCGTGAGCAAGTTGACAAAAGTGGTTTTGCCCGCGCCATTGGGTCCAATCAGCGCATGGCGTGAACCGGCTTCCAGCTGAAAATTGATTTGATCGGCCACTGTCAAAGCCCCAAAGCTTTTGCAAAGGCCCCGGGTTTCGAGCACGCTGCTCATGTGGTTTTCCCTTTGAATCGTGCCACCCAGCCGTCGATCAATCCCAAAATGCCGCCGCGCGCAAACAACACCACCAGCACCAGCATCAGGCCAATGCCGAAATACCAGTATTCGGGGAATTTCTTGGCCAGGAAATCTTGGGCCACCAAAAACACCAAGGGGCCGACAAAAGCGCCATATAAGCGGCCCACCCCGCCCAAGATGAGCATCACCAGCAATTCACCCGAGGGTTCAAAACCCAACACATTGAGGCCCACAAATTGGTTGGTTTGGGTCAGCAAGGCGCCGGCCATGCCAGCCATGACGGCTGACAAGGTGTAGACCTTGCGCAAGCGGGCATCCACGGGCGCCCCAATGGCGTGCATGCGCAGGCTGTTTTCGCGAATACCCGTGAGTGACACCCCGAATGGGGCGTAAATCAAACGGCGAACCAGCCACCAAGCGATGAACAACAAGAACAGGCACCACAAATAAGCGGTTTTGCCAAACATATCAAAAGCAAACAATCCAAAAATGGGCGCAATGACCACCCCCGACAGGCCATCGGCCCCGCCGGTGATCGGTGTGGCTTTGTTGGCCACTTCCAGGCAAAGCGCTGCAATGGCCAATGTCAGCATGAGTTGCGTCAAGCCGTGCATGCGCAAGATGATCGCGCCGGTGGCCAAGCCCAACAAACCGGCCACCACCCCACTGGTGAGCAACTGGACGATGGGGTCATGAAAGCCCAACTTGGCCGACATGATGCCAGTCACATAGGCCCCGAGGCCGAAAAACGCTGCATGTCCCAAGGTGATGATGCCGGCGTAGCCAATGATCAAGTCCAGTGACAATGCAAACAATATAAAAGTAAGGATGCGCGCGCCCAGCGACAGGTATTCCGGCAGCAGAAAAAACGCCAGCCCAGCAACCAGCCACGGCAGGCTTTCGGTCCAGCGCAAGCGGGGGTTGGCGTTGTATCCCACGTGCTCGCTCATGTGCGTTTTCCAAACAATCCAGAAGGTCGCCACAGCAACAACCCAATGGTGGCGATGTAAATGAAGAAGGCACCGAACTGCGGCAGCCAGTATTTGCAGGCGGTGTCGGTGATGCCAATCAGCAGAGCTGCCACAAAGGGTCCGCGCAAACTGCCCAGGCCACCGACCGAGACCACGATCAAAAAGTAGACCAATTGTTCAAACGGGTAGGTGGGCTGAATGGCCACAATCTCTGCACCCAAGGCGCCGCCCAAGCCTGCCAATCCGCTGCCCACGGCGAAGGTGATGGCAAAAAGGCGTCGGGTATTGATGCCAATCGACTGGGCCATGGCCCGGTTGTCCACCGCGGCGCGCACTTTGGCACCCCATATGGTTCGCTCGACACCAAACCACAGGGTGGCGATGATGCTGGCACTGAACAAAATCAAAAACACACGATAAGCAGGGAAATCTCGGCCCAAGAGGGAAAACTGCCCCTTGAGGTATTCGGGCAAAACCACCGGTTGCTGCAAGGTGCCAAAAATGAGCCGCGCCACGGCCACTGACATGAAGATCAGGCCAATGGTCAGCAGCACTTGTTCAAGTTCCACCGCCCCGTACAAGCGTGAATAGAGCAAGCGCTCAAGCACCACACTGGCCAGGGCCACCAGCACAAAAGCCAGCAACAAGGCCAGGGGAAAGGGGACATCCCATTGCGACAATGCGGTGACCAAGACATAGCCACCGGCCATGGCAAACACCCCATGGGCCAGATTGGTGAAGCCCATCAAGCCCATGGTGACCGATAGGCCTACCGAGATCACATAAAGAATCATCCCATAGGCCACACCGTGAAAGGCAACGCTGACCAGTGATGAGAGAAAAGCTTCCATATAAAACACAAACGCCAGTTCACCGCACACAGCGGTGCTGGCGAATGGGCATCACTTCTTCTTGTCGGCTTCTTTCATCGGGTCTTTGAGGCCGGTGCTGATGGTTTCCAGCTCGACATTGGCCAATCTGCCGCCCACTTTACGCACCTCACGCAGGTACTCGGGGTTGATCACGTCACGGGTTTCCGGGTCAATGGAAACCATGCCGCGGGGGCTGTTGGGGTTGCGCCATTTTTTCAACGCTTCCATGGTTTTGTCGGGGTCAACCTTGCCACCTTGCTCGCGAATGGCGTGGAAGATCGCGTCCATGCCGTCCCAAGCACCCACGGCTATGAAGCTGGGGTTGAGGTTTTCGCCATATTCCTTTTTGTAGGCGGCCACAAAGGCTTTGTTGGCAGGGCGGTCTGAATTGGCCGAGTAATGGTGGACCGTGGTCACACCCAAGGCCACATCACCCATGTTGGGCAGTTCATCATCGGTCACGATGTCGCCCGTGCCGATGTACTTGATGCCGGCTTTGGCCAGATCGAGGTCAGCATAGGCTTTCATCATGCCAGTGGCCGCTTTGCCCGCAGGGTTGAAACCAAACACCACTTCTGGCTTGGCATCTTTGATGCGCTGCATGAAGGGCACAAAGTCGGGGTTGGCCAAAGGGACACGCAAGCTGCCGACAATTTCGCCGCCACCTTCTTTGAAGCCTTTGATGAAGCCTTCTTCGGCTTCGTGGCCGGGGGCGAAATCACTGACTGCGGTATAGGCGCGCTTGTATTTTTTGGCCGCCCACTGCCCAAGGGGATATGCCGATTGCCACAGGGTGAAGGACACCCGGGCCATATACGGGGCGTTGTTCATGATGCGTGCACCCGCCGCGTTCATGCTCACAAAGGGCACTTTGGCTTCGGTGGTCAGGGGCGCAATGGCGGCCATGTTGGGAGTCCACACCACGCCAGTGAGGAATTGAACCTTTTCGCGCACGATCAACTCCTGGGCCACGCGCTTGGCCACATCCGGGTTGGGGCCGGTGTCGTCACGGGTGATCAACTCGACCTTGACGCCAGGGGGCAGTTTGTCCCCGTTGAGCTTCATATACAGTTTGACGCCTTTGTCCAACTGATCGCCTTGGGCCGCGGCGGCGCCACTGTAAGAGCTGATGAAACCAATTTTGATGGTTTGAGAAAAAGCGGGTGTGGCAACGCTGATCAGCGTTGCCACCAAACCGGCACAAATAGACGCATTGAATTTCATGGTGTCTCCTGAAGCAATCGATGGAAAGACCCACAGGTCATTGCAAATGGGCGATGTAGTCTATCAAACTTCCCCATTTGCAAAACGAAAAGCGCACCTGATCGCCCCTGGGCAAACCCTTGCGCCATCTCACATGATTGGCGCTGATGGCCTGTCCAATGAAAGAAGCGGCTCAAAGGCGATCCAAGTCGGTGGCATTGCGCAACTTGAGTTGATGGGCAAAAAACAGCACCACCGCCACCAAGCAAGCATCGGCAACCGCCATCACCTGGGCCGAGCCCATGCGGTCCACAAATTGGGTCACGGCACTCACGCCAAAGGACTGCCCCAGAAACAAGCCACTGGCAAACAGGGTCACGGCTGTGCCACGGGCTTGAGGTGCCATTTGGGTGGCTTTGGCCTGCAAGGTGTTGTGGAACATGGCAAACCCGTAGCCGGTGAAAAAACAAGCGGGGACGGCCAAGGCCCACCAGGGTGAGAACGCAATCACCCCAAATGAAAACACCAACAATGCCCCACCCAAGCGGACCATATTGACTTCGCCCAAGCGCGCAATGGTGGGTTTGGCGGTGCCCATGAAGAGCATGCCGCCCAAGCCAAACAAGGCACTGATGCCACCAGCCCAGGTCAGTGACAGCCCGTGGGTGTGGTGCAAATGGGCGGCGGTGATGGTGAGCAGACCGAAAATGGTGGCCCCCTCGAGCAGGGCGATCAGCAGCACTTTGCGCGCCCAGGCAGTGCGCAAAACTTCGGCGGTTTGCTGAACAAAACCGGCTTTTCCATGGACGGGGAGGGTTCCAGTAGCGACTTGTTTTTCTTCGCGCCAAAGCAGCGCAGCCACACAGGCAAACAGCACAGACATCCCAATAAAAGCCCAGCGCCAGCCCAAGTTGTCGGTGATCAACCCACCCATCCATTGACCCGCCGTGATGCCCAGCATGGTGCCCAAGCCTACGCGGGCCAGGGTTTCTTGGCGTTGTGCGTAGGGCACTTGGTCACCCACCCAGGCCAGCGCCAGCGGCACGATGGCCGCTGAAGACAAGGCGGTGAGGATGCGGGCGAAAATCAATTGATCCAGGTCTTGGCTCCAGGCGGACAACATGGCGCCCACACTGCAACCCAAGGTAGTGAGCATCACCACGCGGTATTTGCCCCAGCGATCGCCCACCGGGCCGTAAATCAATTGCATCAGCCCGTGCGTGACGGCATAAAAAGAGATCACATGGCCCACCAGTGCCATGGGGGCATCGAAAACCCGGGATAAATCGGGCAGCATGGCGTCACACATGCGCTGAACGGCCATGCTGGAGAAGGTCGCCAATGAAAGCAGCAAAATCGCGCGCTTTTGGGCGGCATTGGGCCCATTGGGGGAGGGTGTGGGATGGTTCAAAACAAGCGCACTGTAACGGGCTTGGGTCAGATAGCACAGTCGCACCCGACGCACTTGTCCTTTTGCGAATCAATTCGGCGGGTTATTACCAGTCGTATGGATGACTGTGGACAGACCCAAAGTGGACTTCTCTGGTTACCATGGTTCACGTTTTTTCACCTTTCAGGAGTAAGCCATGACCGCCCCCAAGATGCGTTTGATGCACGGACCCTTTTCCCCTTTTGTGCGAAAGGTCATGGTGTCTGCGATTGAAAAAGGCATGCTCGATCAGATTGAAATGGTGCCCACGGCCGTGGGTGCTGGAAAAACCAATGAAGACCTGATCATGATCAACCCCACCGGGAAAATCCCCACCTTGGTTACCCCTGAGGGCATGTCTGTTTACGACTCGACCGTGATTGTGGAGTACCTCGATCAGGTTCATTCCGGTGTGCGATTGATCCCCACCGACCCCGTCCAACGGCTGCGCACCTTGCGCATGAACGCCACGGCCGACGGCTTGATCCAAGCGGGGGTATTGGTGCGCACCGAGTTGTCGCGCGAAGCGGCCAAGCAGTGGCCCGAGTACTTGGCCCAGCAATGGAACAAGGTGCGCCATTGCCTGCGTGTTCTCAATGAAGATATCGCCAGCAGCGGGGAGCAGATCTCTCTGGGTGAAATTGCCGCCGCCGCCGCTTTGGGCTGGGTCGATGTGCGTTTGGCTGAAGAAAATTGGCGCGCCAAAAACCCCGCTTTGGGCGCCTGGTTTGACCGATTTGCCCAGCGCCCATCCATGCTGCAATCGGCGCCACCCGCGGCCTGATACCCATACACCGCCCATCTCGAATGCCTGTACTGCGATCGGTATCTGGCCATAGGTTTTGCAGATCTTGCTTTTGCATTTTTTCAACCAGGAGTTTGCTGTGAAACTTTTTGTCCTTTGGATCAAGTGGGTGGCGCCCATCGTGTGTTCGGCCCTCATGGCCGCAGTGGCATGCGCCCAGGGCTATCCCAGCAAAGCGGTGACCCTGGTCTCGCCTTTTGCCGCAGGCGGCACCAGTGACGTGATTGCCCGCGCAACGGCCCGATTGCTCGAAGCCGAACTGGGCCAGTCGGTGGTGGTGGTCAACCGCTTGGGCGCGGGTGGCACGATTGGCATTGCATCCATCTTCAATGGTCCAGCGGATGGATATCAATTGGTGATGGGGGGCCTGGGCTCAGTGGTTTTCACTTCTGCTGTTTATAAGGGCCGGTTGAGTTATGACCCCGTGAAAGACCTGTTGCCGGTCGGCGTGGTGGGCAGTGCCCCTTCGGTCATCACGGTGCGCGCCAGCTTGAATGTCAAAACCTTGGCCGAATTGATTGCCCTGGCCAAGGCCAACCCCGACAAGCTCAGCTTTGGCTCGGCGGGTGTGGGCGGGGCCTTGCATGTGGCTGGCGTGTTGCTTGAGAAAGAGGCCGGGATTTCCCTCAATCACATTCCCTACAAAGGAGGGGCACCGGCCATCAATGATTTGGCTGCAGGTGTGGTGGACATCGCTTTGGCCGACCTGACCCTGATCAAGCCCGTCTTGCAGGGTGACAGGGTGCGCCCCTTGGCCATTGCCACGGGGGAGCGCAGCCCCATGTTGCCGCAGGTGCCCACCACCGCCGAGCTGGGGTTGCCCAACGTTCGCATGGACACGTGGTACGCCGTGTTTGCGCCGGCGGGCACACCTGCTCCCGTCTTGGCGCGTTTGCGCTCAGCCATGGACAAAGTGCGAGTCAACCCCGAGTTGGTCAACGTATTGGTGGGGCAGGGCATCACGCCCATTAACCAACCCTTGAAAGCCTTTGAAGACCAACTGCGCCGCGATTTTGAAATTTGGCCCGGATTGCTGCAACGCATTTGCAGCCAATCCAGTTGCCTCTGATCAAAGGTGCCAGTCGCAATGCTTGGCCGCAGCGCGGCTGAGAATCCATTCGCGGTCGTCGGTGCTTAAAAACTCTAGGGCCTCGGTGAACAAGCGCAGGTTGTCGGCATAGCCCCAGTCCAAGCGGGTCACATCGCTGCCCCACAGCATGCGCTGGGGACCAAAGTGGTCGTAAATTTCCCGAATCGGCTTGTGCAAGCTGGGGAATGGATAGGGCTTGGTGGAGAAGCTGGGCAGTGAAGACACCTTGATGGAGGTGTTTTTGTATTTCGCCAGGTGCAGGGTTTGATTCAGGTCGGCCCAGGCGGCTTCGTCTTTGGGCCCGCGCGGGTGGCGGCCCGAATGGTCAATGATGATGCGCAGTTCAGGGTGGCGATCCAGGATGGGGTGCAAGGCCTGCATATTGCCGGGCACGGTGCACATCAAGGGCATGCGCAGGAGCTCCATATAGGCCCAAAACCAGGCATAGCGCTGCTCGGTGAGCAATGACATCCAGGGCTCTCCCATAAAGAATATGCGCACACCCAGCATGCCTTTTTGGTCACGCCAGGTGGCCAAACGCTGGGGCGCATCGGCCGTGTCGATGTCAAACCGCCCCATCACCGCCAAGCGATCGGGATGCGCCCGTGCGCCGTCCAGCGCAAAGTGATTGTCAAAGCCAGTGCATGAAACCGGAACGATGATGCAGCGCTCTACACCGCCACCGTCCATGGTGGCCAGCACCTGCTCAATCGTGAATTGCGGGCCATGCGGCGGGGAGGCGCCCTCTACCCATGGGCGCTGGGGGGTGTTGGGGTACCAAGCATGGATTTGGGCGTCGGTGATTTTCATGGGAAGTCTCCTGATGGGGGTGGAGGGGCGCAAATTTGCGTTCATATTGAAAAAATCATGCGCGAGCTGATTCAATTTTCATAATACGCGCAGCGCGATCATCACCGGGACGGAGACTGTCACCTGTGTCGCGCGCTAAAAAAGAAAATTTCGCTCAAGTTGGTCGGGTTGGTGTCGATTAAAGCCTGCAACCTAAATACCCCGTCATGATCATTGAGCGCGTCAACCTGCAGCACATCAAACAGCAGGACCATGTGAGCACCCTCCAAGCTTTGGAGGTGGGCGAGAGCATTTACTGTGACGATGCGCGCAAAGCCCAAAGCATCCGGGTGCTCAGCTATTACTTGGTGCGCTCCAGAAAACTAGACCGAAAGTTTGTTTTTCGCAAAATGGACCGGGGTTGGCGCATTATTCGCGTCATCTGAGACCACTCATCAACTGGTGACCCCCTTCAGCAGATAGGCCACCATCTCTTTGGTGATGGTGTTGGACTGCACCAAGACGGCTGCGGCCGCTTCTTGACGAATTTGATAAGTGGCCAAATTGGTGGTCTCTGCCGCCACATCTGCGTCCATCACATTGCCATACGCGCTGGTCAAAGACAAGATCATGTTGTCAGACAGGGTTTCGCGGTAATCCATGAGTTTTTCGTGTGCGCCGACCAAGGACTGGTAGTTTCCGATCGTGACCAACGCGGTATCGATGGTGTCTATGGCGGTGCTGGCATCAGTGGAAATATTAAGTGCCGACAAGCCCAAAGTAGCGGCTGTGGCCGATGAAAAACTCAGGCTGCGGCTGTCTCCAGCCGCGATACCCACTTGCACCGATACCGAGGTGGTGCTCCCATCCATCAAGGACGAGCCATTGAGCGTGGTGTAGGTCGCCACATCGGTGATGTCAGTGCGGTAATTGTCGAAACTCGTTTGCAAGCTGCTCAGTGTTGTTGCATCGGTGGTGCTGGCGGCGGTAACCGCCAAGGTGCGCATCTCGGTCAGGTAGCTGGCAATCGAGGTCAAAGACGCATCTACTTTTTGAATGGCCGCGATACCGCTGTGGATGTTGTCCAAAGTGCGGCTGTAAGAACTCAGCTCCGCACTCAGGGTCGTCGCCATCATCATCCCCGACGGGTCGTCTGAAGATCGGTTGATGCGGTAAGTGGTGCTGATGCGCTCGCTGGCCGTGGTGGCCGCAGCCGACCATTTGTTGGCCGCATTGGCCGAATACAAAGCTGCCATATTGGTGCTGGAGATCATGGAAATTCCTTTCGCAAAGCCAAGATTTGCGCGAAGCTTCCCAGAAATTGAGCGCCCAAAACACGGGTTTGGAAAACTTTAGCCCGTTTTACCTTTTTTACCCCTTTTTACACTTATTACACATGCACTCGCTCAAGTTTTGTGATAAGCGGTAAAAAAAGGACCGTTAGTAATTCTTTGTTTCTACAGAAATCGCTGGTTTTGCGGGCCATGGATTTGGCTCAGCATGGCCTCACCATTTTTGCGGCGGGTTCAGACAGCCCTGGCGTGCACCACATGGGTGCATGGGCTGATTTCTGGTTCCTATGGTGGGCTGTAGAGGATGCAGCACAATGATCCATATTCATTGCGCCAAGGCTTGAAAACACAAGCCATCCACACCATGCGATATTGTTATTTTGTGTATTTTGAGTTTGATCGGATCAACGCAGACACATCCGGCCAAGCGCCTGTGGCCCTGGGTCAAGCCTTGGGCCGTTTGCAAGGTTTGACCCAGGCCTTGGTCCACACGCCTTTGCCGGCGGATACCCCCCATGCATTTCCCGACGATCAAAATCGACCGGATTTGGCCTGGCAGTTGTACGCTGAACAGCCTGAAGACATGGAGGCCTGGTTGGCCCGAGGTGGCGCCTTGAACCAAGCTTTGCCTGAGTTGCTGGCCCTTATGGGAACGGGGGGGCGGGTGGTGCAGCAGCAGATCATGCTCAACCGCCGTTTCCCCACAGCCCAAAAAGCTGGGGTCGACTCGGCCACCTATTTGGTCCATTACCCCGGGCAAGCCCAAGACCTGAATGCCTGGAACACGCATTACCTGGACCACCACCCGGACATCATGCGAACCTTTCCCGGTATTCAGGGCATTGAGATCTACACCCGCTTGGATTGGGTGGGTGGTTTGCCAGGCCCCAGGGTGGACTTCATGCAGCGCAACAAAGTCGTCTTCGCCGACGCAAAGGCTTTGAGTGCGGCTTTGCTCTCACCGGTGATCCATGACATGCGGGCAGACTTTCACCGATTTCCCCCGTTCAGTGGCGGCAATGTGCATCACCCGATGGCCACCCATGCCGCTCGCGCCACCTGAGCGACAAATACCTGGGGTAAATCAATCTAACGATTTTGTCCCAACACCTCGCGAGGACGCCATGAGCTGGCCATGGCTGCATGGCGCGTTTTGGGGCCGCGCTCGCAAATCATTTTTGGCGTTTTTAAGCCGCCAGGGTCATGGGCTTGGGTATCGGCGGGTCAATGTGGGCAAAGTGCGGCATGACTTCCTTGGCGATCAACGCCAAAGTTTGCAGCGCATCTTCGGTTCGATTGCCGCCAAAGTTGATTTGCATGGATGGTTCAACCACGCCAAACTGATCTAAGTTGGCTTGCACTTGTTCGATCATGTCTTGGGGTGTGCCCACATAAGCGGCTTTGTTTTCAATGATCTTTTGGGGCGTCATGGCCAAAATGTTGGCCACCATTTTGTCGTAGCCAGGGTATTGGTCAGAGGTTTTTCCCTCCCAAGACTGCACCGCCTCGGCAAAAGTCTCTAAGTAGCGGGTCATGATGCGCTCAAAACCTTCGTGGGCCTGATCGCGGGAGGGTGAAATGCAGCAAAACTGTGACATCTGAACTTGCTCAGTGCCCGGGGCATGGCCTGACTCAACCCACATTTTTCGGTACATCTTGACGTATTGCTCCAAGGTGCCGGGCTTGCCTGCGTAGGGCACGATCATGACGTTAAAGCCATTGCGGGCCGCGTAAGTGAACGATTCTTCAGATGAGATCGCCGCAATCCAGATGGGTGGGTGCGGTTGTTGAAATGGCCTGGGCATCAAGTGCACATCATCGAGGTGCCAAAACTGACCACGGGCCTGAACGCGATCCTCTGTCCACAGTTGTTTGATCATGCCAATGGCTTCTTCAAACCGGGCTCGGCTTTCTTCCATGGGGACGCCAAACACTTCGAACTCTTTGGGTAAAAAAGCGCGCCCAAAACCGGCATCAAGGCGGCCTCGGCTCATGTTGTCGAGCATGCTCAGGTCACCAGCCAAGTGGGCAGGGTGGTGAAACGCTGGAATCACCGCGCCCGTCATCACACGAATGCGCTGGGTGCGCACGGCCAACGCAGACAAAAAGACACTCGGGTTGGGGGAATGTCC
>CAMDJU010000052.1 GCA_945900695.1 Bordetella parapertussis
CGAATACGCCCGCACTCGAAATGCCATTGAAGGTGCGGTGTCGCATTTGTCTCCATACATCACCCACGGCTTCGTCAGCCTGCGTGAAGTTTATGAAGGGGTGGCTCATCAACACGGCCTGAACCCGCAGCACAAGTTTGTCTTTGAGCTGGGATGGCGCGCCTACTTTAGACATGTGTGGCATCACCGCGGCGACGCCATCTTCACCTCGTTGCACAGCGGCCCGTTGCCAGACCATCAATACAGCCCGTCTGTCCCAGATGACATTCGACAAGCCAACACCGGTGTGAACGCCATTGATATGGCCATTCGCGGCCTTTATGACACAGGCAGCATGCACAACCATGCACGCATGTGGTTGGCCAGTTACATGGTGCATTTGCGCAAAATTCATTGGCGCGCGGGGGCGGATTGGCTTTATGGCCACTTGCTCGATGGTGACTTGGCCAGCAATCACCTGAGCTGGCAATGGGTGGCCGGCACCGGTAGCCACAAACCGTACCTGTTCAATGCAGAAAATGTCGCCCGGTATGCACCTGATTCATGGCACAGCCCTGGAACTGCCATCGATACCACCTACGAAAATTTGGCGCAAGTAGCCCATCAGGTATCGGACGGCTTGCACCCCCCCCACCCATCTGCGGTAGCCCGCCCTGCAGCGAACGACCCGGCATTGGTCTGCGCGCCGCCAAGCCCTTGGTGCCATGGTGCGCCCGATGCTTCGCTGGTCCAAGGTCGAGATGTGTGGTTGGTTCACCCCTGGAGCCTCGGTCCATTGCCAACCGATTTACCCCCTGACACCCTGGTGATGGGCATCACAGTGTCCGACTTTCACCAAAGCTGGCCGTGGAGCAAAAAACGATGGCATTTTGTGGAGCAGCGCATGGCAGACATCGCGACGCTGCGTTGGCACGGTGAAGCCAGCGCCTTTAAATCAGCCCTTGAACAAGCCCGCAGCGTGCGTTGTGCTGCCGAACCACACCTGGCGTTTTGGTTAAAGCAATGGGCAGTGTGCACGACACCCGTTTCTCTGTTTGCACCGGTCGATCACATTTGTGATTCTTTTTCGCAATGGTGGAAGCAAGTTTCTCCACACCGACCAACCGCACTGACGTAAAAAGTGTCAAAAAAGCAGTTTGACCAGCCCCAAACAAATCACCGGGAAACACAGCAGCAGCACCACACGAATAGCGTCCCAGACCAAAAAGGGCATCACCCCTTTGTAGGTTTCGGACATCGGTACCTCTTTGGCCATGCTGTTGACCACGTAAACGTTCAGCCCAATGGGTGGCGCGATCATCCCAATGCTCACCGTCATCAGCACCAAGATGCCAAACCAAATGGCCTTGCTCTCGGCGTTGAGGCCCCACAAGTCCAAGCCCATGATGGCTGGGAAGATGACCGGGATGGTCAGCAGCAGCATGGACAACTCGTCCATCACGCAACCGAGCAACACGTACAGCATCAACACCATGATGACGATGCTCAGGTCGGGGATGGGCAAGTGCGTCACCCATTCGGCAATGATTTTGGGCATTTCGGTCAAGGCCAGGGTGGCGTTCATCATGTCTGCACCCAAGAAAATCATGAACACCATGGCGGTGGTGTCGGCGGTGCTGAGCAAGGCGTTTTTCAAGCCCTCGGCATTGAGTTCGCGCTTGAACAAACCCGCCAGCAAGGTCATGGCCGCGCCCACAGCAGCACCCTCGGTGGGTGAAAAAACACCACCGTAAATGCCGCCAAACACCACTGCAAACACCAAGGCAATGGGCCACACGCCCCCCAAAGCTGCCCACTTTTCACGCCCGGTAGATTTGGCCGTGGCCGGGGCCAGGTCGGGTTTGAAATGCACGGTCAAGGCCACCACCACGATGTAGCCCAGCATGGCCAAAATGCCCGGCACCATGGCTGCGGCAAACAACTTAGCGATGTTTTGCTCGGTCAAGATGGCATACACCACCAGGGGAACCGAGGGGGGTATCAAGATGCCCAAGGTCCCGCCCGTGGCCAGGGTGGCAGTGGCCAATCGGCCGCTGTAGCCGTGGCTTTTCATGTGGGGATAAGCCACCTGGGTGATGGTGGCCGAGGTGGCCACCGAAGAGCCGCACACCGCGCCAAAAGCACCGGCTGAAAGCAATGAGGCCATCGCCAAACCGCCGCGCACATGGCCCACCAGCGCAGCCGCGGCCTTGAACAGGTCACGGCTCAAGCCGCCTTGCGAAGCAAACTGGCCCATCAATAAAAACAAGGGGATGACGCTGAGTTCATACACCGTCAGGCGTGCCACCGCATTGCCTTTGAGAAAGTTCAAGGTGGCCGCACTGTCGGTCATCAACCAGTACCCAAACACGCCGGGGATGAACATGGCCGCTGCAATGGGCATGCGCACCGCCATCAACACGATCATGGCCAAAAACATCACCCCGCCCACTTGGGCCGCCCAGGCGCTCATGCGGCTTGCTCGCTCAAGGGTTGGGTCCAATGGTCAACGGTTTGCGCCAGCGCGATCAAAGCGCTCAGGCCCAAACCCGGTGCGAGAGAAGCATAGGCCCACCACATGGGTAGGCTGATGATCATGGTGGTTTCACCAGCTTCACGCACAGAGATGGCGCCCACCGATGTGCGCCAGGCCAAAAAACCATACATCACCGCCAGTGCCAGGCAACCCACCGAGTCCATGAAGCGCAGGCTTTGGGCCGAGCTTTTTTGGGTGAAAAAATCCACCAAGATATGCCCGCGTTGCGACTGACACCAAGGCAAACACATGGAAATGGCCAAGGCAATGCCCATTTGGGTCAACTCCACGTCGCCAGGGATGGGCGTTTGGAGAAAGGCCCGCATGAACACGCTGGTGAAGGTCATGAAGCCGGTGAGCAGGGCCAGGCCTGCACCGAACACACCAAACCAGCGGCTCAAAGGCGTGAACCACACGGCCATGTCAAACGCTTTCAAACCACACGATGGCGGTCATCGCCCCCGTCACTTGGTGGCGCTGTGTTTTTTGATCAAGTCCTTGGCGTCTTGCAACATTTGCTTACCGGGCAGGCCTTTTTTGTCCATGTCGCTGACCCACTCGTCATACAAGGGGGCTGAGGCTTGGATCCATTTGTCGGTCTCAGCCGGTGTGACTTTGATGAAGGTGTTGCCCCGGTCCGCAGCGGCTTTGCGGCCAACGGCAGTGGCCTCATCCCAGTAACGGCCAATGGTGCGTGACAGGGTGATGCCACTGTTTTTGTCGATGATGCGCTTGAGGTCGGCGGGCAAGCTGTCGTACTTGGCCTGGTTCATTGCAAACACAAATCCAGCGGTGAACAAAGACGGGCGGCTGGCTTCCACCTCGGTGTGGAACTTGCTCACCTCTTGCAATTTGAATGCGGGGATGATTTCCCAAGCGGTCAAAAAGCCATCTACGGTGCCCTTGGTCATGGCGTCGGCCACTGAAGGGATGGGCATGCCCACCGGAGTAGCCCCTAAACGGGCAAGCAACTTGCTCGACTGGCGGCTGGCGGCACGGATCTTCAAGCCCTTGAAGTCTTCCATGGCGCGCACCGGTTTGTTGGAGGTGCTGATAAAGCCTTCATCATGCACCCAGGTGGCCAAAATTTTGGTGCCCGGAAACTCTTTGGTCGCATATTTGCTGTAGTACTCCCAAGCAGCGGCTGATGCCACATCCGCCGTGTTGGTCATGAAGGGCAATTCAAACGCCTCCATGATGGGGAAGCGCCCTGGGGTGTAGCCCGGCAAGGTGATGGTCAAATCGTCCACGCCATCTTTGACCCGATCCACCAACTGGCCGGGTGTGCCGCCGCCCGACATGGCGGGCAAAATTTGGCAGCGCATGCGGTTGTTGCTTTCTTTGGCAATGGTGTCGCACCATGGCACGGTCAAGCGGGTGTGGCCCATCGCCACTGTGGGCCAAACGTGGTGGAACTTGAGCACCACTTCGTCGGCCAAAGCCACATTGGACAGAGCGCCAAACAATGCGCCCATGAGGGCCGCTGTGCGAAGCTGGGTAGGTAATTTCATTCGGGTCTCCAAATCATGTCAAACAAATTAAATTGCATGGGGGCTGCGCATTCTATCCATGCGCAACGCCTGTCGTTGGCCAGAGGACAAAGCCTCACAGACTGGGTATTTCTTCGTGGCGAACCCAAGGGTAAACACCAGCCTCCGGCGTTCTGGCAAAGCGGCGTGGAAATAATCACTAAGATCGCTGGCATCTTTTGAACCAGGATGCTTTTGATGTTGAAAATTCCCGCCCGCTACGACCACGTTGGCAGCTTTTTGCGCCCCGAATACCTGTTGCAAGCCCGCTCCCAAAAGGCCAAAGGCGAAATCAACGCCGAGCAACTGCGCGCGGTCGAAGACAAAGCCATCACTGAAATCGTGCGTTTCCAGGAAAGCGTGGGCCTCAAGGCCATCACCGATGGCGAGTTTCGCCGCACCTACTTTCACATCGACTTTTTGGAGCAACTCGGTGGCGTGGCCACCGACATCCCGGTGTCGGTGCTCAACCCCGACGGCACCCAAGAGCCCGCACCCCCAGCTATCCGCGTGGTGGGCAAAATCTCCCACGACCAATGCATTCAAGGTGACGATTACGATTACCTCCAGTCCCAAGTGAGCGCGGGCCACACACCCAAGGTCACCATCCCCTCGCCCACCATGCTGCACTTTCGCGGCGGGCGCGGTGGCATCAGCAAAACCGCTTACCCTGAACTCGACCCGGTGTTCTACGACGACGTGGCCAAAGCCTATGGCGACGAGTTGCACTCACTGGCCGCTGCCGGTTGCACCTACGTGCAAATGGACGACACCAACCTGGCCTACCTGTGCGACGACAAAATGCGCGAAGCCGCACGCCTGCGCGGGGACGACCCCAACGAGCTGCCCCACCGCTACGCCGCCTTCATCAACAAAGTGGTTGCGCAAAAACCCGCTGGCATGACCTTGGCCATGCACCTGTGCCGGGGCAACTTCAAGAGCCACCACTTTGCGGCTGGCAACTACGAGCCAGTGGCCGAGGCGCTGCTGTCAGAGATGGACATCGACGCGTATTTCTTGGAATACGACGATGACCGCAGCGGCGACTTCCGCCCCTTGCGCTTTTTGCCCAAGGGCAAGCTGGTGGTGCTGGGCCTGGTGACCACCAAGTTTGGTGCCATGGAGAGCAAAGACAGCTTGAAGCGGCGCATCGACGAGGCCGCCAAGTACGCGCCCATGGACCAACTCGCGCTGTCACCGCAGTGTGGCTTTTCCAGCACCGTGCACGGCAACAACATCGCCGTCGAAGACCAGCGCAACAAACTGCGCCTGGTCATTGAGACCGCACAAGAAGTGTGGGGCGACCACTGACGCCATGGAGAGCGCCTTGATGGCGAACGCAGTGAAACCGTCTCATAGACCAACCCCGCTGTGCTCACTCACCGAAGTGGCGTTCAACGATCCACACCATGCGTGAATCCCTACATCATGAAAAGCTCACTGCCCAGCGTGGGCATTTGGCATGAAACCTCCCAAGCCGGCCCAGGCACCCATGAAAACATTTATGTGAACATGCTCGCCTTTGGCATGGGCAAAGCCGGGCGATTGGTGCCTGCCAAAGGTGGTTTTCAAAGTGCCAGGGGCAGATTGGGCGGCGAGTGACGCAGGTCAATCAGCGCCAAGGATTGATAACTTCCAACCCCAGGCCTTCAAAGTCCTTGGCGTTTCGGGTGACCATGCTCAAACCATGAACCAAGGCAGTGGCAGCCAGCAAACTGTCAATGGCTGGCAAGGGTCTCCCAGCTGCAGCGACCAATTGCCCCCAACGATCTGCCACGTGTTCATCAATGCTCAACACGCGACCCATGAAAAACATCGACATTTCGGTCTGCAACCAATCGGAGAGCGCCAACCTCCGTGCTGCATCTTTCACGCCGTCAATGCCATTGCGCAACTCGCCCAGCGTCAGCACACTCAAATAAAGCGAAGTCGCAGGGCGCGTAGCAAACCAAGCCGACACTGCCGGGTTGGGCGTTTTGCACCGCAACTCCAACAAGACATTGGTGTCGAGCAAGTAGCTCACAAGGTCACATCGCGGTTGGGGCTGGTATCGCGCTCAAATTGAACATCGGCAGCCTCAAAAAGCGGTGAGCTTTTCATCAACGCCTCTAAGCCAAGTGCATTGCCCGTTAAACGGTTGTACATGGTTTGAGACACCACCACCGCCACCGATTGCCCGTGGTGGGTGATGTACTGGGGGCCTTCGTTTTCAGCGCATTTGACAAGTTCGGACAAACGGGCCTTGGCCTCTTGCATTTGCCATCCATTCATGAGAAACCTCTCCTTCCATATTCCGACCAGACTGGTCAGAATATAGCATTCTCAGCTCCCCCCATGGGCATCGGGTCAACTCGTTTTGGCCCACTGCGGAAAGTAGCGTTTGACCACCTCGCCCTCCAAGCTCAGGGCATGACAACCGTTGAGGGCCGAAGACTGTGTTTGCCCACCTTGGGCTTTGGCCTGGGGGTCTTCGTCGGCGCGTGACCACAGGATTTGGTATGCCGTGGTGGCCATGACCGGCAGCAATTCGGTCATGTGGGTGCAGCCCAGCACCCCCTTGAACAAGCGCTTGACCGCCAGGTTAAAACCCGGCTCGATGCGCAGCCCCACCAGTTGCTGGTAGCGTGGCGCGATCTCGCTGCACACCCCATAGGGTGCGGCCAGGGTTTGCACATTGACCGCATGGATGCGTCGTTCGCGGTCGATGGTCAAGCACAGCTTCATCAAGTGGATGGGTTCACCTGCGGACACGGGTTTGGTGCGCAGTTGCAAATCGTGCGGCTTGGTATCGGTGAGGGTGCCCTCGATGTCGACCAGACCATCGTTGCGCTCAAAGCCCTCGCAGTGAATGGTTCGCAAGTGAACGGGTTTGCGTTGCACAGATGCGGTTGCGGGCGGACGGGTTTCAGGGGCAACAGACATGGGATACCAAAGAGCGTAAAGACCAAGCATAACAAGGCATGGGGCCTGGCGAGGATGGGTGAGGTGATGACCAGACCCATGGACCCATGGCATTCCATGCATGAACCCAGACTGCGACCGCGCAAAATCACCTTGTCAAAAGCCCCTAGCGACAGCTTCAGGTGATGGGCGCCGGGTTGAACAGCACCAAGTCGTTTTTCAAGCCCCAGTGCTCGGCCCAAGTTTTGCGCCCGCTGGCCACGGCCAGCATCAGCTCGAACATCTCCCAACCGACTTGCTCAATGCTGGCCTCGCCGGTGGCGATGCGACCCGCGTTGACATCCATCAAGTCGTGCCAGCGGCGCGCCAAATCGTTGCGCGTGGCCACTTTGATCACCGGCACCGGCGCCAGGCCATAGGGCGTGCCGCGCCCCGTGGTGAAAATGTGCAGGTTCATGCCAGCAGCCACTTGAAGGGTGCCGCAAATGAAGTCGCTGGCAGGGGTGGCGGCGTAGATCAAGCCTTTTTGGCGCAATTTCTCACCTGGCGCGAGCACGCCCGAGATGGGCGCGCTGCCCGACTTGACGATGGAGCCCATGGCCTTTTCGACGATGTTGGACAGCCCACCCGATTTATTGCCCGGTGTGGTGTTGGCGCTGCGGTCTACCGACCCGCGTTGCAAATAAGCGTCGTACCAGGCCATCTCGCGGATCATGGCGTCGGCCACGGCGGGGCTGGCGGCACGGGCGGTCAATTGGGCGATGCCGTCGCGCACTTCGGTGACCTCGGAGAACATCACCGCGGCACCAGCGCGCACCAACAAATCTGTGGCAAAGCCCACCGCCGGGTTGGCGGTCACGCCTGACAGCGCATCACTGCCACCGCACTGCACGCCCACCACCAACTCTGAGGCAGGACAGGTTTCGCGCCGCCGCAAGTTGAGCCGCTCCAGATGCACGCGCGCTTGGCGCAAGATGCTGGCTATCATGCTCATGAAACCCACATGGCCTTCGTCTTGCAAGCACACCACGTCCAATGCGGCGCTGGCGGATGGCTCACGCGCATCCAGCAAGGGGATGCTGCCCGGGGGCAACAGCCGATCGGGCTGGAGCTTTTCACAACCCAAGCTGACCACCATCACCTCGCCACCAAAATTGGGGTTCAGGCTGATGTGGCGCAAGGTGCGGATGGGAATGACCGCATCCGGCGCGTCAATTGCCACGCCACAGCCATAGCTGTGCGACAAGCCCACCACATCGTCCACATGGGGAAACAGAGGCAAGAGCTCTTGGCGGATGCGTTGCACCGCGAACTCCACCACCCCGCTCACGCATTGCACGGTGGTGGTGATGGCCAAGATGTTGCGCGTGCCCACGCTGCCATCGGCATTGCGATAACCCTCAAAGGTGTATCCCGACAAGGTCGCCCAGTCGGGCGCGGGCGCAGTGGCTTTGGGCAAATCGTCCAAGCCACAGGCATCGGGCATGTGCAGCACACGCTCATGGACCCAACTGCCAGCGGGCAAGTCACGCACGGCATGGCCAATCACCACGTTGTAGCGGCGCACTGGCGCACCGGCGGGTACATCGACCAAGGCCAGCTTGTGCCCTTGTGGCACTTTGTCGCGCAACACCAAGCCCGCCCCTGGGCCGGTGCTGGGCAAAACGGTGCCCGCCGCCAAGCCACCATCGTTGGCCACGATGGCCACGTTGTCGCTGGGGTGCATGGCAATCAACAAAGCTTGGACGGGGGTGCTCATGGGCTCGCGATGTCTTTCATGGCGGCAAGGACTGGGTGGCTGCGCGCCAGCGCACAGCATGCTCGGCATTCACAGCCCCTGGCGGGATTTGGCCTTGCAACAAAGCCCGGGTTTGGGCCACGGTCTCCAGGGCTTGGTGTTCGGTGGCTGCCGGTGTGAGGCCACCGATGTGCGGCGTGGCAATCACCCGGGGGTGCTGGGCCAAGTCCAAGCTCGGTGTTTGGTCCGGGCCACGTCCCACGTCCAGGGCTGCACCGGCCAAAGGGCCGTGGTCCAGCGCATGGTGCAACGCATCTTCATCGACCAAGTTGCCGCGCGCGGCATTGATGAACCAAGCACCGGGCTTCATCTGGGCAAAGGCTTGGGCATTGAACAGGTTTTCGGTCTCAGTGGTGGCTGGGGCCAAGCACACCACATGGTCGCTATCGCTCAGCAAGCGCTCCCATGACACCAAGGAAACCCCTGCCTCAGCGGCTTGTACATGTGGGTCGTGCGCGAGCACCTGCATCCCAAAGGCCTGGGCCAAAGCGCACACCTGGCGGCCAATGTGGCCATACCCGACCACGCCCACCGTGGCGCCTCGGAGTTCTTTGCCCATCAGGGCTGGGGCTTCATGGCCTGCGTGGTATTGCATCCGTGCCAAACTGATGTGGCGAGACGCGTCGATCATCACGCCCATCACCCACTCGGTCACTGCCGTGCCAAAACCAGGGGTGGCACGGGTCACCATGATGCCTTGGTGCGATGCAGCGGCCACGTCGATGGTGCGAATGTCCATGGCACACCGGCACACCGCCCACACATCCGGCAAGGCGGCCAACAGCGCTGCGTCAAACGGGGTTTGGCGGTAGGCGATGACCACCTCGCAGCCCTGGGCCGCAGCGACCAAATCGGCACCTTGCCAATCTTGATCGGTGGGGTTCAGGCGCACCTGGGCGACGCCACGCAACTCGCGCAGGGCGCGATCGCCAAAATAAGTGGCCAGGCGAGAAGCTGGGTGGGTGACCAGGACCGTGGCCATGGGTGGGTTATTTCATCAGACCCGGGAGCCACAGGGAAATGGCCGGCACATAGGTGACCAGCAACAAGGCCACGCACATGGCACCGTAAAACGGCCACAGCTCTTTGGAGACTTGCTCCATCGTTACTTTGCCCACCGCACACCCCACAAACAAGGTCGGCCCCACCGGCGGGGTGATCAGACCAATGCCCAAGTTGAGGATCATGATCATGCCAAAGTGCACCGGGTCGATGCCCAATTTGGCAATCACGGGCATGAAAATAGGCGTGCAAATGAGCAGCATGGGCGCCAAGTCCATGAAGGTGCCCAGCAACAACAGCAGCAAGTTGACCAGGAACAAAAACACATATTTATTTTCTGAGATGCTCAGAAAAAACATCGTGATCTTGGCCGGTATTTGCATCAAGGTCATCATGTAGCCAAAGGCCACCGAAAAGCCAATCAGCATCATCACCATGGACACGGTTTTCACCACCCGGTGCACCATGCGCGGCAACTCACTCCATTTGTAGTCGCGGTAGACCAAGAAGGTGACCAAAAACGCATACACACAGGCCACCGCCGCCGATTCGGTGGGCGTGAACACGCCCGACAAAATGCCGCCCATGATGATGAAAATGGTCACCAAGCCCCAGAGCGCATCGGTGACGATTTTGGGCACATCTTTGAGTGCGACCGGCTCGCCCTTGGGATAGCCGCGTTTGTGCGAGATCCACAACACCAAGCCGACCAGGCACAAGCCAAACAACAAACCAGGCAAGATGCCGGCCAAAAACAAGTGCGCCACCGACACCGTTCCGCCCGCTGCCAATGAGTAAATGACCGCGTTGTGTGAAGGCGGAATCATCAAGGCCTGCACCGAACCACAAATGGTGACGTTGGTGGCAAACACGCGCGGAAAACCGGCCTTGACCATTTGCGGAATCATCACCGAACCAATGGCCGATGTATCGGCCACCGATGAACCCGAAATGCATCCAAACAAGGTCGAGGCCATGATGTTGACCAGGGCCAAGCCACCGCGGATGAAACCCACAAACACCTTGGCCAAGTTGATCAATCGGTTGGCCATGCCACCCTCGGCCATGATGCCACCTGCCAGCACAAAAAACGGGATGGCCAGCAACGAGAAGTCGTCGGTGCCGTCAGAGATCTTGAGCATGATCGCCTCCAGCGGCAGATCAATCCACAAGGCACCACAAATGGCGGCCAAACCCAAGGAATAGGCCACCGGCACACCCAGCGCACACAGCAAGGCAAAGGAGCCCAGCAAAATCAAGATGTCCATGCCTTACTCCAATTCGACAGCTTGATCGCTGTACATCACCGAGTCCTTGGACGGGTGCCCCACCCACACGCGCTCGATCAAAAACAAAAATGTCAATGCACCCGCCAAAGGGATGGGCGAATAAACCAAACCCACTGGCAGCCCAGGAAATTCGGCCATCGATTGGTGCCAGGTGATTTGGCACAGCTGGATGCCGTAAAAAAGCATGAACAAAGACATGGCCGCCATGCACAACTCCACCCCAGCGAGCATCCATTGCCGCTTCAATGGCGACACCGCATTGAGCAAGGACGCCACAGCAATGTGCACATTGGCCCGGTAAATTGCCGCACCCCCCACAAAGGAAAAGAACACCATCATCACCACTGACGCGGGCTCGGGCCAGGACTGGGGGTTGTTCATCACATAGCGCATGAACACACCGTACGGAATGATCAAGGTGATCACCACCAAAGCGGTGCCTGACAGCGCGATGCAAACCATGTAAAGCCACTCCATGGCCTGGACATAAGCATTTTTGAAGGTCATGGGTGGTGTCTCAAAAAATCAAGCGTGACCCAAGCACAAAGCCTGAGTCACGCCTGGGGTGGGTGGGCTTACTTGGTGTCTTGGATGCGCTTGATCAAAGTCGCATACTTGGCACCGTACTTGTCGCGGATGGGCTGGGTGGCTTTGTAGAAAGCCATCTTGTCAGATGGCACAAACTGCACGCCCAAGCCTTTGAGTTTGGTCTCGGCTTCGCGGGTGTAGTCGTCCCACAGTTTGCGCTGCTCGATTTGGGCCTCGGCCGAAACCTTGCGGACCAAAGCCTGATCTTCCTTGCTCAAACCTTCCCAGGATTTTTTGGAGAAGACAAAAATCTCGGGAATGATCAGGTGACCGGTCAGGCTCATCACCTTGGTCACCGTGTAGTGGTTTTGCGCCAGCAAGGTGGGGGGGTTGTTTTCTGCCCCATCGACCACGCCCGTTTGCAAAGCAGGGAACAGTTCGTTCATGCCCATGGCCACACCATTGCCGCCCATGGCGTTCATGGTTTCCACAAACAAGGGGTTGCCCATCATGCGAATCTTCATGCCCTTGAGGTCGGCTGGCCCCGATACGGGTTTGTTGGCGTACACGTTGCGGGTGCCCGCATCCATCCAACCCAGCGCGATCAAGCGCGAACCGGGGCCATTGCTCATGCGCTCCAGCAGTTCTTGGCCAATCGGGCCGTCGATGACTTTGCGCATGTGCGCTTCATCGCGAAACACAAAAGGCATGTTGAACACATTGACCTCGTCCACCACCGGGCCCATGGCACCGACCGAAATGCGGGCGATTTGCAAGGCACCGATTTGGGCCTGCTCGATCATTTCTTTCTCACCACCCAATTGCATGGAGGGGAACATTTGGATGGAAATGCGGCCATTGGTGGCGGCTTCGAGCTTTTTGCCCATGCGCACGATGGCCTCGACCGTGGGGTAGCCCAGCGGGTGCACATCCGAGGCTTTGAGCACCATTTTGCTTTGGGCCTGGGCCTGAAAGCCAATGGCCGAAGCCCCAATGGCCAAGCTGGCGGCGATCCATTTGACGAGTTGTCGTTTCTTCATGGTTTGTCTCCTGTTGTGATGGAAGGGTTGGGTGGAAAAAAATCAATGCGGGGTGCGGGCTGGGCGCTGCGCGCTCACATCGGCCCCATCTTCACGAAGGCACCGCCTTGGAACTGCACGGCGGGGTCGCTCAAATCGGGCGCAACCGTGTTTTGGTAAACGCTGTCGCGAAACACATCAGAACTGTCTTGGGGCACATAGCCCACATGGCGGGCACGGCTGTTGTCCCACCA
>CAMDJU010000053.1 GCA_945900695.1 Bordetella parapertussis
CTGCACATCATGGCGCACACCCCGCATCGCCTGCCCGCGCACAAACCGCGCTACCTGATGGGCGTGGGCACACCGGAAGATTTGGTCGAAGGCGTGCGCTGCGGCGTGGACATGTTCGACTGCGTCATGCCCACCCGCAATGCACGCAACGGCACGCTGTTCACCCGCTATGGCGACTTGAAACTGCGCAATGCCCGCCACAAGGCCGACCCGCAACCCATCGACCCCAGCTGCACCTGCCATGCGTGTGCGGGTGTTGAAGGCGTGTCATGGGAACAAGGTGGCAGAGGTGGTTTTAGCCGCGCCTACATGCACCATTTAGACCGCTGCGGCGAAATGCTCGGCCCCATGCTGGCCACCATCCACAACCTGCACTACTACCTGAACCTGATGCAAGAGGTGCGCGATGCGCTGGACGCGGGGGATTTTGCGGGGTATGTGGCGAGGTTTAAGGGGGACAGGGCGAGGGGGGTTTGAGGGGGAGATTGGGAACGGTAAATTTGGCATGGCTAGGCTCTGGACTGCCAAATGGAGGGGTCTCTGCTGCCATGAAATACAGCCAAGACCACGATACGAGATTTGTCTGCGCGAAAGTAAACACTGTATGGAAAACGATTAGCGACAACGCGTCGAACGTTCTCTATAACAATAACAAACTGCAGAGGATTTATAGAGGCCAGCGATATGTAACGCTCAATTTCGGCAATGAACTCAAGCCCGAGACCTAATCGTTTGCTGTCGTACCATGCAGTTGCTTCGATGAATTCTGCACCAGCGGCCCGATGAAAGGCAATGTGCAAGGTCATTGCCTGATTTTGGCAAGAGCGGCTGCTTTAACGTCATCCCATGCAATCACATCATCGGGATTTGCCAGATGATCTGCGAGGCGGCGGTCTAGTTCTAACTTCTGTGATTCCGTCAACGAAGGCTCTAAACCACGACTGACGATACCGGTCCATATAGCCTCGACCAGTTCGATCTGCTCGTCAATATCAAGCGCGCGTGCTTGCTGTAAGAGTTGCGTTTTCATGATCGCAGTCCTGTTCATATTCAATCAAATTATTTTAGCCCGCCTGACTGTTTTGTTTCTAATGCAGCTTGATCACCGGGCGATGCTTCGTGCCTTGGCGAAAACTTCTGCGACATCGATGCTCTTGGCTTCCCCGCGATCATATTCAGCCAAACGGCGCTCAATCTCACCCCCCAAGCTGCCTCCACTTCGGCGATGGCTGGTTCGTGCAGCGACTCCAGCAGGATATCGACCAGGCGCGAACGATCTTCCGGCAAGAGCGCCTTGCCGCGCTGTGCAAGTTCTGTAACTTGATCGTGCATAACAATCTCCATGGAGCAGATACCTTTAGTTTATGACGCCTGTGAAACGGCGGCTTCGAAGCGTGAGCTGGTTCGTCAACTCTGTCGCCTTCGCATGGCTGGCCAAGCCGCAGCCCAGTGGCTTAAGTCGTTGACCCCAACTCCGTGAAGTTGCTGATCTTGACCGTTCCGTCCGGAAAACGGGCAATGATGTCCAATTCGCCGCCCATGGCTTCGATGTGGCTGCACAGTTCGTGAAGCGGCATTTCAGACAGCATGGCTTTCGCTTTTTTGTTGGCTTGTTGTTGTGCCGCAGGGCTCATGGCCGCACGCAGTTCAGAAAATTTCTTGGCTATCAGTGTTCTCCTTCACGTCTAAGTTGTTCCAGAGCCATTGATGCCACTGCTGTGCGGATGACCGAGCAACGGACCACACACCTCCAAATTAACAGCGCTACTGAGGGTTAGACCGCCGCCAGTTGGAGCTTTCCGACCCGTTGCAAGTCAACGCTCTGCCGCGCTAGCCAAAGATCGTAGGCGTCTTGCATGGCGAGCCAGCTCTCTGGCGAACGACCTACCGATTTAGACAAGCGCAGCGCCATCCCCGGTGTCACACGGCTAGAACCCTTGAGAACTCTGCTCAGCGTAGAAGCCGATACATCTAATTTAATGGCGAGCTCTCTGCCGCTAATTCCGTTCGGCTCAAGATAAACGCCGGTGATGAACTCGCCTGGATGCGGCGGATTGTGCATGGTCATCAGTGATAGTCCTCGTAATCTAAAACGTATGCGTTCCCGTCTTTGAACTCAAATGTCAACCGCCAATTTGCGTTCACCGTGATCGACCAAAGCCCCTGAAGCTCACCTTTCAGTGGGTGTAATCGAAAGCCAGGAATATCCATGTCCTCAATGGTCTGAGCGGTGTCCAAGGCTGCCAATTGCAATCGAAGACGCTTTCCGTGACTTGCCTGCACCCCCGCGAGACTTCCCGTCTCTTAGAGCTTGCGAAGGCCCTTGTGCTGGAAGGACTTGATCATGAAGAAAAGTCTAACATGTTGCGCACCACGCAACAGGCGGCCTAACGTCAAAGCTGGCCGGGTCGCAGCATGCAAGCAGGGCGGCCCGCGCCTTGCATGGCTTCGAGGTGGCTGCGCAACGAGATGTCAGTGCGCTTTTCCAGGGTCATTCACCGACCACCAATGACCCAAAGAACTCAAAGGTATTAAACGTCGGTGGCCTCGCAGGCATCAACAGTCAAAAAAACCAAATTGACACACCGTTTGAGCAGTGCGCACCCAATAATCACGGCCTTAACTGTGGAGTGATCATGCGGAATTGGTGCGGGCCGTACAAGGCTTTGGGGTTGGGTGTTTTGTGGGGCCTGGTCAGTGTCAGCGCCCATGCCAATTGTTTGGGGGACGCCAAAGCCACGCAGACCCACAAGTTTGATGTGGTGCCGCAGTTCACCGCCACACGCATTTACACCGCTTGGTCGCCGCTTTTGCAGCGCGTGGGTCAGGCCAGCGGTTTGTGTTTTGAGTTGCGGGTGGCCGCCTCCATCCCCGAGTTTGAACAAAAGTTGCTCTCAGGTGAGCCGGCGTTTGCCTTCGTCAACCCCTATCACGCCGTGTTGGCCCACAAGAAGCAGCGCTATGCGCCCTTGCTCTCGGACGGTGAAGAAATGCTCAAAGGCATTTTGGTGGTGCGGCAAGACAGCCCGATGCGCCAGTTGCAAGAGCTGCAAGGCAAAACCTTGGCGTTTCCGGCGCCCAACTCTTTTGCCGCCACCTTGTTGATCAGGGCCGAGCTGGCCAAGAAGAAGGTGGACACCCAAGCGCAGTTTGTCAAAACACACAGCAATGTTTACCGCAACGTCATTCAAGCCGAAGTGGCGGGCGGCGGCGGGGTCAACAACACCTTGGACAGCGAGTTGCCCGAGGTGCGCCAGCAGTTGCGCATCCTTTACGAAACCGCCAGCTACTACCCCCACCCGGTGGTGACGCACCCCAGCATCTCTGTGGCCACGCGCGACAAGTTCTTCAAAGCCTTTGCCGCACTGGCGCAAGATGAGGCGGGCAAAAAGTTGCTGGATGGTGTGGGCATCAACAAGCCCATCGCCGTCAATTACAACAAGCACTACAAAGTGTTGGAAGACTTGGGGCTGGAAAAGTTTTCCACCCTCAACTGATGCGGGCCCATGAGTGAGCGCATCAACCACTGGAAAGACATTCGCCCAGCGCTGCTGATTGTGCTGGCGTTGGCGGTGGTGCAAATTGCCACCGGATGGATCACCTATCAACAGTCCACCAACCTGGTGCGCGAGTCCAAGTTTTCTGCGGCGGCCAATTTGGCCAACGGCTTGGTGGCCGCCATTTCTGACGCCCTGGTGGTCAAAGACTATGCGGCCATTGAGTCCCGCATGCAGCAAACCATGGCCAACCAAGAGGTGGCGGAGATTTGGTTGATCAACCCCACAGGCAAGGTGCTGACCGGCTTGAAGCGCGAGGGCAACGCCACCAACGTGGTTTTCAATACCGCCGCTTCAGAACTGCCCGCCTCATCTCCAGACAAAGCCTTGGCGCAAACGGCCGATGAGCGCTTCATCACCACCTGGACCAAAATCGATGTGGGCATGGGCTTGGGCTGGATCAAACTCACCACCTTGGTGTCTTTGGGCGAGGACGAGCTGACCAGCTTGCGGCGGCAAACCCTGTGGTTGTCGATGGCGTCGCTGTTGTCTGGCGCACTGATCTTGGGCTTGTTTTTGTGGCGGGCTTATTTTTCGCTGGTCAAGCGCGAGCATGTGATTGAACAAAAGTTGGACGATGTGTCGTCACGGCTGCATCAATCGGAAAAGCTGGCCTCACTGGGCCAACTGGCAGCGGGCGTGGCGCATGAGATCAACAACCCAATTGGCTACGTGTCTTCCAACCTGAGCACCTTGCAAAAGTACCTGGCCATATATGACAAGACCATCGATCAATTGAAGGATGCCGCCGCATCGCCCCCCAGCCCAACGGCCAGCACGGGCTCCAATGCGCTGGCGACGATGACCACCAAGCACAACGCCATTCGCCTAGATGTGCAAGATTTGCTGCGCGAAACCCATGAGGGCATCACCCGGGTGAAAAACATCATCAATGACCTGAAGGACTTTGCCCGGAGCAACGCGGTGCAGCATTTCATCCTGGCCGATTTGCACCAAGGCCTGCGCTCCACTTTGAACATTGTGGGCAGCGAGGTGAAAGCCCGTGCCACCATCCAATTGGCATTGGGCGATTTGCCCGAGATCGAATGCGTGCCCTCGCAAATCAACCAGGTTTTTTTGAACATGGTGGTCAATGCCGCGCAGGCCATGCCGCCAGGGCACCAGGGCCAGATCACTATCCGCTCTGGCACCGAAGGCAACCTGGTGTGGGTAGAGTTTGAAGACAATGGCGCAGGCATGGATGCGGCCACGATAGATCGGATTTTTGACCCGTTTTTCACCACCAAAGATGTGGGCACCGGAACCGGCCTGGGCCTATCGGTGTCGCTGGGCATTGTTCAACGCCACCATGGGCAAATCTTGGTGAACAGCACCCCAGGGGTTGGCACCCGCTTCAGAATTGAACTGCCCATCCGCCAAACACACGCCAACGCACAGCCACAGGAGCACGCCCTTGACCAGCACGCCAACCCCTGACGCCGACACCCCAGCGCCTGCGTGGGACCCATCGCAAGTGAAGATTTTGTGTGTGGACGACGAGCCCAATGTGTTGTCCGCATTGCGTCGCATGTTTTCTCTGGAAGGCTGCGAGATCACCACCGCAGACAGCGGCGCCGCCGCGTTGGAGCAGTTCGCCACCCAACGCTTTGACGTGATCATCTCTGACATGCAAATGCCGCACATGAACGGCGCTCAGTTGCTGCAACAGGTGCGCCAGCAATGGCCAGACACCATGCGCTTATTGCTGACTGGCACGGCCGACCTGGCCAATGCCGTGGCCGCCATCAATGATGGCGAGATTTACCGTTACATCTCCAAGCCATGGGATGACGACGAGCTGCTGGGCGTTGTCAAAAGCGCGGTGGAGCTGGCCAGCTTGGCCAAAGAGCGCGAACGCTTGACCGCCCTGACGCAAGCACAAAACAAAGCACTGGAAGAAATGGTCGAAACCCTGGAAGAAAAGGTGCAGGTGCGCACCGCCTCACTGCGCCAAGCCTATACCGCGTCGATCAAAGCTTTTTCTGGTTTGCTGGGCTTGCGCAGCGCAAAACTGCTGGATCACTCCAAGCGCGTGGCCAGCACGGCCATGAAAATGGCCCAATTGGCAGGCCTGGACCACGCCATGGCGCAAGATGTTTTCATCGCCGGCTTGTTGCACGATTTGGGCAAGATCGGCCTGAGCGACCGGGTGTTGAACACCTACATCGACAACCTGCCGCAAAGCGATTTTGTTTTGCTCGAATCCCACGCCGCGATGGGGGCGACCTGCCTCAAGGGCTTGGAGGGCATGGACGCGGTGTCGCAAATGATTCGCTCGCACCATGAAAACTTTGACGGCAGTGGCTACCCAGATCGTTTGTCGGGTGACGCCATCCCCGTGGGCGCCAGGTACTTGGCGGTCATAGAGGTGTATGGAGAGCTCATGTCCGGGGATTACGACGGCAAGCCCTGCACCCACGCCACGGCGATGCGCACCATCATCAGCAATCGCGGAACCCTTTTTTGCCCGCAAGCCGTTGACTTGTTGGTCAAGGTGCTGGGTGGCGTTCCTGCCGCACCGATGTCGCACCCCGCTGCGCCGCCAACCACAGCCAAACCAGCGGCAGCAGCGGGCAATGATGTATCGGCCAAATTGAGCTACCGACATTTGGTGGAGACCATTCGCAAGTTCTCCCATGCACGGATTGAAGACTTGCGCAGCCAACCGAATGGCTTTTTATGGGTACATGTCCAACGCGAATATGGACAAGGCAACCCTGATCTGGTCATTTGGCTCAAGGGCCATGGTTTTGTCTGGGCTGCTGCTCAGGCCGCCTGGTACTTCCCCAACTGATCGGCTTTGTTACCCCATTGGATTGCGCCAAAGCGTAGCGATCTACACTGCACCGAACATCTGAAAGTTGCACACCATGATGACCCTCCGCACCCTGTTTTGCGCGCTGATCTTGTGCCACCTCGCCGCCCCTGCTGTGGCCCAAAACATCAACTGGCGCGGCACCATTGCCTCGTTTGACGGAAAGACCTTGGGCGTGTCGCTTCGCGACGGCTCCGTTGTGGTGGTCGACGTGCCAGAGAGTTTGCCGATTTCAGCGACCGAACGCTTCACGCTGGCCGATGTCAAGCCCGGCATGGTCCTGGGGGTGACCACGGTACAGCGCGCTGATGGTGCCACGGTAGCCATCGATGTGCGCCCCATTCCGGCCACGGCCCCGCAAGGCTTGTCGGCTTACGATTTGCAGCCCCAGTCCACCATGACCAATGCGGTGCTCGAGGCGGCGGTGGCCAGTGCCAATGCGCACGAGTTAATGCTCAATTACAAAACCGGTACGGTCAAGGTTGTGGTGCCTGCGGGCACGCCCATGTCGCGTGCTGTGCCAGGCGCGCGCAGCGACTTGGTTTTGGGTGAGGCCGTTTATGTGGCCACGCGCCGCAATGAGGCGCAAGGCTTCACGGCGGTGCGGGTGCAAGTGGGCAAAAACGGGGTCAAGCCCACCCAGTGAGTCAGGCCACCGCGCCTTGGGCTTTGAGCGCCGCCACTTCAGCCGACGACAAGCCCAGAGCGGTCAACACCTCGTCGGTGTGCTCGCCTGGCTGGGGTGGGTGTTGGCGCACACCCAGGCGTTGGCCATCCATGGTCAACGGCAGCAAAGCGGCGCGCGCCATCTGCCCGGCCCTGGGGCCATCGGTCAAACGCACTTCGGCCAAGCCACCGGTGGCTTGTAAATGCGGGTCGTCAAACAAATCTTCTGGCTTGGCAATGGGCGCATAGGGCAGGCCAGCGCTTTCAAAGAGTTCAGACAACTCCTTGGCGCTCCATGCGGCCAAACGCACGCGCAAGTCGGGCAACAACTGCGCGCGCAAGCGCACCCGATCGTTGTTGGTGGCGTATTCGGGCCGCGCGAACAAGTCGGCAAAGCCCAGGCGCTCGCAAAACACCTTCCACTGCGCATCACTCACCGCAGCCAAAAAGATTTGTTCGCCATCTTTGACGGTGAACACGTCGTACACCGCCCAAGCAGAAATGCGATCGGGCATGGGCGACGCCGCTTGGCCGGTGATGGCGTATTGCAGCATGTGCTGCCCGACCAAAAACACATTGTTTTCAAACAAAGCTGACTGCACCTCTTGGCCACGCCCGGTGATGCCGCGCTGGATCAAGGCACCCATCACGCCGATGGCGCCAAACATGCCGCCCATGATGTCGTTGACGCTGGTGCCCGCCCGCAAGGGGTCGCCCGGGCGCCCGGTCATGTAGGCCAAGCCACCCATCATTTGCACCACTTCATCCAACGCGGTGCGGTGCTCATACGGGCCCGGTAAAAAGCCTTTGAGGCTGGCGTAAATCAAGCGTGGATTGTGGGCGCTCAGGCTGGTGTGGTCCAAGCCATATTTGGCCAATGTGCCGGGCTTGAAGTTTTCAGCCACCACATCGGCGCTTTCACACAAGCGCCGCGCCACTGCCGCCCCCTCGGGCTGGTGCAAGTTGATGCGAATGCTCTTCTTGTTGCGGTTGAACATGGGGAAAAACCCCGCACCCGAACCCAGTAAATGGCGGGTGCGGTCGCCCTCCATCGGCTCGACCTTGATCACCTCAGCGCCCAAATCGGCCAGCACCATGCCGCAGGTGGGACCCATGACCATGTGGGTGAACTCAATCACCCGCAGGCCACTCAAGGGTTGGGGCAAGCCAATCATATTGAAGTAATTTTGGATTAACTCTATTGGGTTAAAAATTTAAAATTGATTCTATTTTTTAAATGATTGGCGTTATCATGAAGTGAACTCAACCAAAAAGGAGATTTCTTTGAAAAAGCTTATTGCAACAGGTTTGGTCATGCTGTGCACAGCCTGCGCCACCCAACAGTTTGATCTTAAAGCCAACCGAGACGCGTCCCCCAACTATCAAGAAAGCCAGACATTTTGGGTGGGTGGCATTGGTCAGCAAACCGAAGTGGATGCAGCGAAAGTGTGTGGTGGTGCTGGCAAAGTTGGGCGGATCGAAACCCAAGCAACCGCCGGAAATGTGGGCTTGACCATCATCACCCTGGGCATTTATTCACCTCGCCAAATTTCCATCACCTGCACCAAATAATAGAGGCCGCTCATGAAAAAATTACTGCTTCCAATCGTTTTGACTTTGGCCCTGGGTGCCTGCTCTACGCAAACCGCTTTCATCAATGGAACGGGCGGTCAGCTCAAAAAAGATGACATGCAAAGCTTCTTTGTCGCTGGACTTGGTCAAACCCAGACCATAGACGCCAGCGCGGTCTGCGGTGGCGCAGACAAAGTGGTCAAGGTCGAACGCACTTATTCGCCGTTGAACTGGCTTTTGGGAACTTTGACATTTAGCATCTACACCCCGTACGACGCCAAGGTCTATTGCAACTGAGTGGGTTGTCAAAGCCCCCTCAACTGGTGAACACCGTCAACACACCGGTGTAGCCATGCAAGTGCCGGTGGGCGATTTCGCCGCCGGCAAAAAACCCAACCAGAGGCACGTCGCCCAGCGCGCGGCGCACGATGTGCATTTCGGCGCTGGGGCCGCCAAAGTGTGGCCCACCCCGGCCAGCACAACTGACATACACCGCACCCAAGATGCGCTTGGCGCCGAGCTCAGTGGGCGCAGAGCTGGCCTCCGCTGTCCAAGGCATGGTGTCGTCATCCATCAAAGCTGGCGCCTCCAATGCCTCGCGGATTTCGGAGCCTATGCGCATCAGGTCAGCCCGCGCCGCGTTCACATGGCGTTGGCAAAAACTCAGGCCCATGCCGGGGGTGAGCATCTCGGCCACGGCCACGGCTTTGCGCGCCGGGTCCAAGCCCACAATGTGGCGCACCAAGACCTGCTCGCCAAACTCACCCATGCGCCGCATGGACCGATCGTCGGGCGCCGACAGCCCCACCAAGGTGGCGCGAACCTGGGCCAAGGCCGGTTGCGGCTCATCTAAAGAAATTTTCAAGTCGCGCAGCAACACATCGAGCGCCGGCTCGCCGTCCAAGGTCAACACCAAATGGCCCTCGCATTCGGTGATGGTGTGCTGCTCAGATACCGGCACACAACCTTGGGTGACGCGCGACATCACGGACACCTCTGGGCCAAAGGCCACACCACTCAAGCCACCGATGTAGACACCACCAGCCGCACCCTGGCCACGCAGATGGCCACCAGAACTGACAGCAAATTGCACCGCTGCATGGCGGCTGCTGGCCAGGCCCCCAAACACATAATCCCCATGGGTGCGTTGCGCCAACTCAGCGATCAAGTCACCCACATCGGGGGTTTGCCCGTCGGCGTGTACCAAGGCCGTGTGGGCCTCAAAACCTATGTGCTGGCCCAAGGGGGCCACGCCACTGAACACCCGGTATTGGTTGTGCGGCAACTCGCACAGCATCACGGTCAATGCCGGTTCATCAAAGTACTCAACGTTGTTGGCCGCGATGCCCACACCTACCGTGCCGGCCCAATCGGTGACCGTGGGCAATTCTGCAGACATCCAATCCAAGATGTCTTGGGCGTGGTCGGCATAGTGGTCGGTGATGTAGATCAAGCCCAGGGTGGGTTGCGCCGCATGGGTGGGCAAACTCAATTGGGCCTTGAGTTGGGCCAACACCAAGCCGGCCGCCATGGGCCATTGGGGATGGGTGGCGTGGGCGCTGGGAAACAGTTTCATGGGCGTTTGACGGGGCGGCGTTTGCGCGCAGCGGGTTTGGCCACTGGCGGTTTGGTTGCAGAGGTTTTGGCGCTCGAGGCTTGATGGGCCGTGGCCGGCACGTCCATACCCGCCGCTTGGGCCTGTTGCTGCATATCGCTCATGGTTTTTTGAGCGATGTGTTGGAACTGTTGGGTCAATGCGCCCCACCACTGCATGGGGTCTACCGCTGATCCCGGTGCTGACGTGCTGTTGGCCTTGGCCCCCTTGGCGGCGGCGCGTGGTGCGCTGGCCTTTTTGGCCAGGGGCGGGGTGGCACTGGCCGATGCGGCGTCAGGGCTGGCTGAAAAAGCGGAAACACCCGTGGGCCACGCACTGGGCTTGGCTTTGAGAGACTGGGCCAAGTCGCCCATGCTCAGGTTCATGTCTTGCAAGGTTTTGAGCGTCATGCGCTGCACCTCCAAGGCTTGGATGGTGGCGGCAATGGCTTGGGTGTTTTGGTTCAACCAAAACTGCACCGCCTTGAGCTCTTGAATGCGCTTGTCCAACTCTTGCGGGTCCAAGGTGGGAGCAACCCAACTGCTGGGGCCCATGCCCGTGGCAGCGCCTTGGCTTTGCAGGTTTTTTAAAAAATCAAAGCCCGGGACAAATTGGCTGAAATCAAAACCAGGGGTTTGGCTCATGCGACACATCCTTGCAGGCGGGCCATCCCCGATGGACCGCCCAAGGCACCGAGCTTATCCCAAGCCCAAGTCTGCGGCTTTGGCGAACCAACGTGCCCGCGTTTGAGCCCTGTGGCCCAAGCCACTCAGTGCTTGTGTGCAGCGCCTGCTGCGCCGTTTTTGCCCAGGCCGTGGGTCATTTCTTTGACCGGCAGCTTCACCTCTTGTTGGGACAACACGCCTTTGCTGTCTTTGAACTTGAGGGTGAGGCTCACGCTGCTGTCTTTGGCCAAGGGGGCTTTGAGGTCCATCAGCATCACGTGATAGCCCCCTGGCTGCAAAGACACGCTTTTGCCCGCGGGCAAGTCGATGGCGGGCACTGCGGACATCTTCATCACGTTGCCATCCATCTTCATCTCGTGCACTTCGGCCACGCCGGCCGCGGGGCTGCTCACGCCCACCAACTGGCTGGCTTGGGTGGCGGTGAGTTTCATGAACACACCCGTGGCCTTTTGGCCGGGCACAGTGGCCCGCGCCCATGGCTCATCGATTTTGACTTGGGCCCAGGCGGGCACAGACCACAAGGCACAAACCAACAAACCCACACCAAAACGCTTCTGCATAAGATCTCCTGCTGATTGAATAAAAAAAATTCGCTGGCCCATCAAGGCTGACGCTCGGTGATGAAACCAATGCCTTGGATACCCGCACGCTGTGCGGCCGCCATGGCTTGGGCCACGCGCTCGTAGCGCACATCGCGGTCGCCACGGATGTGCAGCTTGGGCTGGGGCTGCTTGGCGGCCTCGGTTTGCAACAAGGTCACCAAGGCTGCATCGTCAATGGCGGTTTCGTTCCACCAATAGCGGCCTTGCGCATCCACGCTCAGTCGAATGGTCTGCGGCGGTGTGTCTTGCGCTTGGTTGGTGGCGCGCGGCAATTGCACATTGACCGTGTGCTTCATCACCGGCACGGTGATGATGAAGATGATGAGCAGCACCAACATCACGTCCACCAAAGGCGTCATGTTGATCTCGTTCATAACCTCATCGGTGTCGTCTTGGGTGCCAAAGGCCATGTTTGCGCTCCGGCTCAGGGTGTGTGGGCACGGTCTTGGCCGTGGACGCGGGCACCTGTGATTTGCAGCGCATGCAAATCGTGGGCAAAGCGGTTGAGCCGGCCAATGACTTGTTTGTTGCCCCGCACCAGCGCGTTGTAACCGAGCACCGCAGGAATGGCCACGGCCAGGCCCAAAGCCGTCATGATCAAGGCCTCGCCAATGGGGCCTGCCACTTGGTCGATGCTGGCCTGACCCGCCGCGCCAATTTGCACCAAGGCGTGATAAATGCCCCACACCGTGCCAAACAAACCCACAAACGGCGCGGTCGAGCCGACCGATGCCAGCACCGCCAAGCCCGATTGCAAATGCGCTGTGGCTTCGTCAATGGCGCGCTGCAAGCAGCGGGTGACCCAGTCGCTCACATCGAGTTGCTGCGCCAATGCCGGGCGGTCTGCGCTGTGTTGCACATGGTCGAGCGCCTCGCGGGCTTGTTGGGCCAGTTGGCGAAACGGGTTGTCTTCGCGCTCGCCCAGGGCTTGCTCGCCTGCAGCCACACTGTCGCAATGCCAAAACGCATCCACCCGCTGGGCTTGGCGCTGGTGCCGCCACAAATGGCTGGCCTTGAGAAAAATCACCACCCATGACGACATCGACATCAGCAGCAGCAGCAAGGCCACCAAGCGGGTCACCATGTCGCCTTGGGTCCATAAATTGACCAAACCAAATTCATTGTTCATGTGTCACTCGTTTTCCAACTTGAATTCAATCGGCACCTGAAACCACATGGTCTCGGGCACACCACCGCGTTTGCCAGGCACATAGCGCCAGCGCATCACCGCCTCGGCCGCAGCGCGGTCCAAACGGCCATGGCCG
>CAMDJU010000054.1 GCA_945900695.1 Bordetella parapertussis
CACCTGATTCCCTACATCGAAGAAGAAAAACGCCTGCAAGAAGCGGCCGGCGAGGACGTGAAAACCAAGGGCAAGATCGTGATTGCCACGGTCAAAGGCGATGTGCACGACATTGGCAAAAACATCGTCACCGTGGTTTTGCAATGCAACAACTTTGACGTCGTGAACATGGGCGTGATGGTGCCCTGCCATGAAATCTTGGCCCGCGCCAAGGTGGAGGGCGCGGACATCATCGGCTTGTCGGGCCTGATCACACCGTCCTTGGAAGAAATGCAGTACGTGGCGGGCGAAATGCAAAAGGACGATTACTTTCGCATGCGCAAAATTCCGCTGCTCATTGGTGGCGCCACCTGCAGCCGGGTGCATACAGCCGTGAAAATCGCGCCGCATTACGAAGGCCCTGTCGTCTACGTGCCCGACGCCTCACGCAGCGTGGGCGTGGCGCAAGGCTTGCTCAGCGACCAAGCTGCGCATTACATCGATGAGCTCAACGCCGACTACGCCAAAGTGCGCGAACAACACGCCAACAAAAAACAAACGCCCTTGTTGCCGCTGGCCAAAGCACGGGCCAATGCCGCCCACACCGACTGGTCGGCGTTTCAGCCCACCGCACCCAAATTCATTGGCAAGCGGGTGTTTAAAAACTTCGACCTCGCCGAGCTAGAGCCCTTCATCGACTGGGGCCCGTTCTTCCAAACCTGGGACTTGGCCGGCCCCTTTCCCGCCATCTTGAAAGACGAGGTGGTGGGCACGGAAGCGCAGCGTGTCTTCAGCGACGGCAAGCGCATGTTGAAGCGCTTGATCGAAGGCCGCTGGTTACAAGCCCATGCGGTGGTCGGTTTGTACCCCGCCAACAGCGTGGGTGACGACATCGTGTTGTGGACCGATGCAACCCGCAGCCAACGGGCACTGACCTGGTATGGCTTGCGCCAGCAAACCGAAAAGCCGCTGCGCGAAGACGCACACAACCCCAACCGCTGTTTGTCGGACTTTGTGGCGCCGTTACAAGACGCCACAGGCCAAACCACAGGCTTGCAAGACCATGTGGGCTTGTTCGCGGTCACTGCGGGCGTGGGCGTGGATGCCAAAGAAAAATACTTCATGGACGACCACGACGACTACAGCGCCATCATGCTCAAAGCCTTGGCCGACCGCTTGGCCGAGGCCTTTGCCGAATGCATGCATGCGCGGGTGCGCCGCGACCTGTGGGGCTATGCCGCCGCAGAACAGTTAAGCAACGAAGAGCTGATCAAAGAAAAATACCAAGGCATTCGCCCCGCCCCTGGCTACCCCGCCTGCCCCGACCACAGCGTGAAAAAACAAATGTTTGACTTGCTGCAATGCCAAGACATCGGCATGACCCTCACCGAAAGCCTGGCCATGACGCCTGCGGCGAGTGTCAGCGGTTTTTATCTGAGCCACGCCGATGCGCAGTATTTCAACGTGGGCCGCATTGGCGACGACCAAGTGCAAGATTTGGCCAAGCGTCAAGGGGTGGCAGAGAAAGATTTGCAGCGGTTGTTGGCGCCGAATTTGTAAATTCAGCCCCAGACGGCCTGTGCAGGCCGCCCATGTATTCAAGGCTCAGGTCAGCTCCGGTATGGGCCAGTTGAGCAACTCGGCCAATCGGCACACCACCCAACGCGCCTCGGCAGCATCCACCCCGCTGTCAGCGGACAACAGACCCGCCATGCATTGGGATAACACCTCGTCGGTGTGGCCGCCTTGCTTGAACTGTTGCGACTGGGCGTGGTCGGTCAGCAAGTTGGCCAGGTCTTCGCACGTGTCATAGCGCTGGGCCACATGGGCAAAACTGGCGCTGGGTTTGGTTTGCCCGGGCTTGACAAACAAGGCGATGAATGAAGGCGGGATTTCCAGTTGGGGATCGTCAGACATGGGCCATCTTAGCCATGCGCCCTGAAGCAGGGGTGCCCGTGAGCCCCAGGCGCACCCACAAGAAGCCCCCCAAAGCCAAAAGCCCGCTTGCGCGGGCGTTTGGTGTTGGGGAGAAGATTACTTCTTGGCTTCTTCTTTTTTCACGGCGGCTTTTTCTTTCACCGGTGCCTTTTTGGCTTCTGCCTTGACCTCGGCTTTGGCTTCTGCCTTGGGGGTGATTTTTTCGCCAGCCGCTGGGGCCAGGTTGGGGGTGCTGGCAAAAGATGCGCTGGCAAATGCAGACAACAGGATGGTGGTGAAGAGTTTGTTCATGGAGAGCTCCTTGGTTGAGGTTTGAATCACTCCGAAGACTGGAGTGATCATTCAACGACCCCTGATGACGCCCTGTTGACCCAAATAAAAAATTATTTATGTCAACCAAACCACCAAAAAAGCATTGATGCCTCGCTTTCAATGCGCTTTCAATGCGCTTTCAATACCGTGGATTTTTGCGCCATCCACATGCAAGCGACCGCCACCAGCCCCAACGCGCACATGCACACCAAGCCCCATGTGTAGCCCCATTGGCTGGACCACAACAAACCCATCAACCAGGGCGCAAAGGCACGCGCCAAGGCGGTGGGAAAGCCCAGCAAACCGTTCAAGCTGCCGGTGTGCAAGCGGCTGACGTACTCGGTCATGGCGGTGGCACGCACGATGGTGAGCAAACCGTTGCCGACACCAAACAGCAGCACAAACAGCAAAGACCAGCCCACTTGCCCATAGCCCCAAAGCAACACCGCAAACCCCAAGGGGATGAGGGCGGGCAGCCACAGGTTGCCTGCGTTGACGGGCAGGTGACGTTCTGCGCTGTACAGCCCTAAGCGCCCCACCACTTGCAACACCCCTATGCTGGCTGGCATGGCGATGGCCCAGGCCTCGCTCATGCCGGCTTCGCGCAGCAGGCTCACCAAATGCGGCGGCAAAGCGGCTGTGGTGCCCATCATCAGCACCACAAAAACGCTTAGCCACCAAAACGCCGGTTGCTTCAAATGCGCGGCCCAAGCGCGGTCGTCTTCGAGCGCAGCGCGGCCGGTAGGCGCAGGAACGGGTACGGGTACGGGTACGGGTAAAGGTGAAGGTGAAGGTGAGGGTGTGCCTTGAGGATGCGCGGTCACGCCATAGGCCTCGGTGTGGCGGCCATGGGCGGTGCCCTGGCCCGATGGGCGCAGCCACCAAGCGTGCAAGGGCGCGCACACCAAGGCGTTGAGGGCGGCCAGCACCCACAAAGTGTCGCGCCAGCCCCAGTGCTCGACCAAGGCGGCGGTTAAGGGGATGAACACCGTGCTGGCCAGCCCGCCCAAAAACGTCATGGTGATGATGGCGCGCCGATACGCGCTGCCGTAGCGTTGGGTGAGCACCGTGAAGGCTGGTGTGTACAAGGTGGCCGCCCAAGCCAGGCCCATGCATGACCACACGGCATAAAAGCCGCCCACACTGTCCACCCAGCGGTGCGCCACAAAGCACAGGGCCACGGCCAAAGAGCCTCCGGTCATGACGCGCCGGGCGTGTCCTTGGTCGACCCATCGGCCCACAGCAAATGCCATCACCCCCTCGCCCAATAAAGCCAAGCTAAAGGCCAGCGAGGACTGTGCGCGGTCCATGCCCAGCTCGACCTCCATCGGGCCCATGAGCAGCGCAAACCCATAAAAGCCACTGCCCCAGGTGATCAACTGCGCCAGCGACAACCACCACACCAGGGCATGGGAAGGCGTGGCTGGGGTGTGGTTGGGCATGGGGCGATTATGCGAAACCTGCAGACTCAAACGGCATGATGTGGCAAGCCCCAACCCGCCGCGCCCAAGCTGCGCATCGCCCCACCCGTCAGGTGTCGCAGGTGTGCGCTAGCCGGCTACCCAGGCCAGTGCGGCGGCGACATCTGTACAGCTGCAACAGGCCTCACCAGGTGGGCCGGTATTGCATCGCCTCGGCCATGTCTTCGACTTCGATTTGCAGGTGGCCCCGCAAATCGGCCACGGTGCGTGCCACCCGCAGGCAGCGGTGGGTGGCCCGGCCCGACCAGCCCAGGCGTTGGGCCGCGCGTTCGAGCAATTGCTGTGCTTGGGGCTGGCGTGCGAGGCTGTCCAAGGCTTGGCCTTGCAACAAGTGGTTGGTGTGGCCCTGTCGCGCCATCGCCCGCTCGCCGGCGGCTTGGCAATCGTGGCGCAAGACTTCGCTGCTAGCGGCCGCAGGCGTGTTGAGCAAGGCCTGCGGACTCAGGCTGGGCACCTCGACATGCAGGTCAATGCGGTCCATCAACGGCCCGGACAGCCGGCCTTGGTAGCGCGCCACTTGGTCGGGTGTGCAGCGGCAGGCTTTCAGGGTAGAGCCGTGGTGCCCGCAGGGGCAGGGGTTCATGGCCGCGATGAGCTGAAAGCGCGCCGGAAACTCGGCTTGCTGCGCCGCCCGCGAGATGGTGATGCGCCCGCTCTCCAGCGGTTCGCGCAAAGCCTCCAAAGCGCTGCGGGCAAATTCGGGCAATTCGTCCAGGAACAACACGCCGTGGTGGGCCAGCGATATTTCGCCCGGGCGTGGTGGCGAGCCGCCGCCGACCAAGGCCACCGAGGTGGCTGTGTGGTGCGGGCTGCGCACCGGCCTGCGCCCCCAGTCTTGGGGCGCAAAGCGCCCCACCAGGCTGGCCACGGCGGCGCTTTCCAGGCATTGGGTCAAGTCCATAGCAGGCAACAAACTGACAAAGCGTTGCGCCAGCATCGATTTGCCACTGCCCGGCGGGCCCACCATCAACACGCTGTGCCCGCCTGCGGCGGCGATTTGCAAAGCCCGTTTGGCGACAGCTTGGCCTTTGACCTCGGCCATGTCCAGGCCCGACACCGGCGGGCTGGGCAGACAGGCGCGCAGCAAAGGCCAATCGGGCTTGTCCGCTGCGTCTGCTTGTGGGGCAAAGGCCTGAACCACCTCGCGCAGGTGGTGCGCCCCGTGCACTTTGATGTGTGGCACCCAAGCGGCCTCCAGGGCGCTGTCCATGGGCAAGACCAAGCGCAAAGGCTTGTCTTGGGTGGCCAAGGCCATGCCCATGGCCAAAGCGCCACGCACGGGGCGCAACTCGCCTGACAAAGACAGCTCGCCGGCAAACTCGTGACCCGCCATGGCGGCAGCGTCCACCACCCCGCTGGCGGCCAAGATGCCCATGGCAATGGGCAGGTCAAAACGCCCCGAATCCTTGGGCAAATCGGCGGGCGCCAGGTTGACGGTGATGCGTTTGTTGCTCGGAAACGACAGCCCGGCATTTTGTATGGCGCAGCGCACCCGCTCGCGCGCCTCCTTCACCTCGGTGTCGGCCAGGCCCACCAAGGTGAAGCTGGGCAGCCCATTGGCCAAGTGAACTTCCACCGTGACGGCGGGGGCTTGCAAGCCCACCAAACAGCGGCTGTTGACCATGGCCAAGCCCATTGAGCACCCCTTTTTCAAAAAATCAATTTTTTGACAATAACGTGAAAAGCGTGAAAAATAATGGTTTTCCCTGCCTGCGCTGGTTTGTGCGTCGAGTCCAAAACTCGGCACCCCGATCGTGGCGCAGGAAAGCCATTCTTTCATCCTCAAAAACCCTGCATTGGAGCACCAAATGATTAAAAAAACACTGGCCATGGCCACTCTGACCTTGGTTTCAAGCGCTGTGTTCGCACAAGCCGCCCCTGCCACCACCCTGACCTACCACGCTGGTGTGGTCACCGACTACCGCTACCGCGGCATCACCCAAAGCCGCAATGAGGCCGCTGTGCAAGGTGGCGTGGACTACGCCCACAAAAGCGGCTTTTATGTTGGCGCTTGGGCTTCCACCATCAAGTGGATTGCCGATTACTCATACAGCGGCGGAACCAAAACGGGCACCGACATTTCCGGCAATATGGAACTGGATGTATACGGAGGCTACAAATTTGATTTGTCCAAAGACCTGACCTTGGACGTGGGCGTCTTGCGCTATCAATATGTAGGCAACACACTGGAAATGACAGGTGGGCGCTCGCGTTTGAATTATGGTGATGCCAACACCAACGAGGTCTACACCGCCATCACCATGGGCCCCATCACCGCCAAATACTCTTACAGCGTGAGCGACTTGTTTGGCTATATTGACTCCAAAGGCAGCGGCTACTTTGATTTGTCGGCCAACTTTGAAGTCATCCCCACTTGGACGGTTACCCCACACGTTGGTCGCCAAACAGTCACTGCCGCCCGATACAACGCCTCTTACAACGACATGTCTTTGACCGTGACCAAAGACCTGGGCAAAGGTTTGAGCGCATCTCTGGGCTACTACGGTACCAACGCGGATACCAGCAACTACAGCAGCGCCTTTGACGGCAAGTACTTGGGCGAACGCGGTGCCGTGTTGGGTGTGAAGTACAACTTCTGATCCCCGCACAGGCTTTGACGGCCTGACAAAACCAACCCCGCCGGCGCACATGCCCTGCGGGGTTTTTTTTCGGGCCTCCTGTTTGGGCGGGTCACTGGAGACTGCCCCGGTGCGCCCTTCAGCTTGGACACCCAACGGGTGCTGCCCGCCTTGGATGTGATGGCCCGTCACAGCCCCGTCATGCCGCGCATCAAATTGGTGACTTCTGCAAAATGCGCCGCCCAAAACGATGCTGGCGCACCAAAACAATGCGCCAATACGGATCAATATGACATGCGTGTGACCATGGCGCTGTCTAACGGGCCCTAAATCGCACCAAGTTGGCGAAAAAAGCGGGTGGCACAAAGTCTGCTAACAAGGGTTTCACCTTACTTTGGAGAAACCCATGAAAAAACCAGCTTTGACACTGATCACCTTGGTTTTGGCCAGCAGCGCCGCCGTTGCCCAAACCGCAGCGCCTGCAGCCCCAGAGCCCGCCAGCACGCTCAGCTTCAATGTGGGGGTGGTCACCGACTACCGCTACCGTGGTATTTCCCAATCCAGCCGCAACCCGGCAGTGCAAATCGGTGCCGACTACGCGCACAAGAGCGGTTTCTACATTGGCGCATGGCACTCCACCATTCAGTGGATCACCGACAACAGCGTGGTGGCGAAGGCCACCACTGTCAAAGGTGCGGGCGAACTCGACATCTACGGTGGCTACAAGGGTGAGATCGTCAAAGGTTTGGGTTTCGATGTGGGCATGCTGCGCTACGAATACCTGGGCAACACCTTGGAAGACACCGGTGGCACCAAATACGGCATCTATGACAACGCCAACACCACCGAGGTGTATGGCGCTTTGAGCTACGGCATGTTCACGGCCAAGTACTCTTTCTCCACCACGCCCTTGTTCGGCTATCTCAAATCACAAGGCAGCGGTTACTTGGACTTGAGCGCCAACGTTGATTTGGGCAACGGCCTGTCCGTGGTGCCGCATTTTGGCGCGCAGTCGGTGGCCAATGTGCCTGTCGCCGCCTACAACGATTACAGCATCACCTTGAACAAAGACTTTGGCAATGGCGTGGTGGCTTCGCTGGCCTATATCACCACCAACGCCGATAAAACCAATTACGCCCGCCCCATCGACAGCAAGTTTTTGGGTGAGTCGACCGGCGTGATCGGCATCAAGTACACGTTCTAAAGAACCCCCAAACCGATTGGATACCCCATGAAAATCATCACCGCCATCATCAAACCGTTCAAGCTCGACGAGGTCCGTGAGGCCTTGTCGGCCATCGGTGTGCAAGGCATCACCGTGACCGAGGTCAAAGGCTTTGGTCGCCAAAAGGGCCACACCGAGCTTTACCGCGGCGCCGAATACGTGGTGGACTTCTTGCCCAAGGTCAAGATTGAGGCCGCCGTGTCCACCGAATTGGTCGAGCGCGCCATCGAAGCCATCGAGGGCGCAGCCCGCACCGGCAAGATTGGTGACGGCAAGATCTTTGTGTACGACCTGGAGCAGGTGGTGCGCATCCGTACCGGCGAAACCGGTAAAGAGGCGCTTTGAGCCGCAGCACCACGAACCCCACAGAAAGCCAACATCATGAAAAACTTCTTTGCCTCTCTTTTGCTGGGCTTGAGCCTGCTGACGGTGACGTCCGCGGCCTTGGCCCAAACCCCTGCCCCAGCAGCGCCGGCCGCTGCCGAGGCGGCCGCCCCCGCGGCGGCAGCACCGGCTGCTGAAACCGCCGCACCTGCAGCGGCACCTGTGCCCAACAAAGGCGATACGGCCTGGATGACCGTGGCCACCTTGTTGGTGATCCTCATGACCATCCCCGGCTTGGCGCTGTTCTATGGCGGTTTGGTGCGCTCTAAAAACATGCTGTCGGTACTGATGCAGGTGTTTGTCGTGACCTCCATGATTTACGTCTTGTGGGTGTTGTACGGCTACACCGTTGCATTCACGGGTGGCAGTCCGTTCATTGGCGGGCTGGACAAGTTGTTCCTCAAGGGCATCACGCCCGACTCGGTGGCCGCCACCTTCAGCAAAGGCGTGGTCATCCCTGAGCTGTCGTTTGTCGCCTTCCAAGCCACTTTTGCGGCCATCACCTGCTGCTTGATCGTGGGCTCGTTTGCCGAGCGCATGAAGTTTTCTGCGGTGTTGTTGTTTTGCGCCCTTTGGTTCACCTTCAGCTACCTGCCCATCGCCCACATGGTGTGGTACTGGGACGGCCCCGATGCGATCACCGATGAGAAAACCCTCGAGACCGTCACCGCCGCTGCCGGCTGGTTGTGGGCCAAGGGCGCGCTCGACTTCGCGGGTGGCACCGTGGTGCACATCAACGCCGGTGTGGCTGGTTTGGTCGGCGCGTATGTGATTGGCAAGCGCGTGGGTTACGGCAAAGAAGCCATGGCCCCGCACAGCCTGACCCTGACCATGGTGGGCGCTGCCCTGCTGTGGGTGGGTTGGTTTGGCTTCAACGCTGGCTCCAACCTGGAAGCCAATGGCGTGACCGCCCTGGCCTTCATCAACACCTTGGTCGCCACCGCTGCCGCCACCCTGAGCTGGATCGCCGGTGAAGCCCTGGCCAAAGGCAAGGCATCCATGTTGGGCGCAGCTTCTGGCGCCGTGGCCGGCCTGGTGGCTGTGACCCCCGCTTGCGGTTTTGTCGGCCCCATGGGTGCCATCATCATTGGCTTGGTCGCAGGCTTGGTGTGCTTGTGGGGCGTGAGCGGCTTGAAGCGCATGCTCGGTGCCGACGACTCGCTGGACGTGTTTGGCGTACACGGCGTGGGCGGCATTGTGGGCGCCTTGCTCACCGGTGTGTTCGCTGCCCCCTCGCTGGGCGGCACGGGCATCTTTGATTACGTGGCCAATGCAGCCTCGCCCGACTATTCCATTGCCGGCCAAGTTTGGGTCCAGTTCCAAGCCGTGGCCACCACCATCGTCTGGTCGGCCGTGGTCTCCTACATCGCCTACAAACTGGTCGACATGATCATCGGCTTGCGCGTCAGCGAAGAAGACGAGCGCGAAGGTTTGGACATCAGCGCCCACGGCGAGAGCGCCTACAACCGCTGATTGACCCGTTTCCTGTCAAGTCTCCAATGGTTCACCCGCCGCGCGCAAGCCCGGCGGGTTTTTTCATGTGCGCTTGGCATGCGCATTCCCCAAGCACGATGTACAGCGTCACTTTGCAGGGGCACCCAGCTTGCTTGCTGGCGCGGGCAGGCCCAAACCCAGGGACAATGCACGCACTTTGACCCAGGAGACGGCATGACGCTGCGATTGAGCCACCAAGACATGGTTTGTGAACTCCGCCCCGACCTGGGCGGCTGCATCGCGGGTTTGTGGCTGGGGGGCGTGCCCATCTTGCGCTCCACCCCAGGCGATCAACTGCACAGCGTGCGCGCCTCGGGCTGCTACCCCTTGGTGCCATTTTCCAACCGCATCGCCCAGGCCAAACTGGTGTGGAACGGCACCAGCCACCCGCTGGTGCGCAACTTCAACGACGAGCCCCACGCCATCCACGGGGTGGGTTGGCAGCGGCCCTGGACGGTGTTGGACCAAACCGAGCACACCGCATTGATCAGCTACGAGCACAGACCCGACAGCCATTGGCCATTTGCCTTTGACGTGTCGCAGGCCTTTGCGCTGCAAGGCCAAAGTTTGCAAATCAGCCTGTCGATCACCAACCAATCGGCCCAGCCCGCGCCGGTGGGCCTGGGCTGGCACCCGTACTTCGCCAAACGTGCGGGCAGCCACATTCGCTTTGCCGCCACCGGCTTGTGGGAGATGGGCGAAGACAAACTCCCCACCTTGCGCCGCGCGGCCCCAGGCTTGGACATCGACTGCAAGCATTTGCGCATCGACAACTGCTTTGATGGCTGGGACGGTCTGGCCTATTTGAACGATGACCTGCTGCACACCCGCATCGAGGCCAACTTGCAGCATCTGGTGGTCTACACCCATGCGGACTTGGACGTGGTGGCCATCGAGCCCGTCAGCCATGTCAACAATGCTTTGCACCTGTCCAGCCACAGCGCGACCCAGTTGCGCGGCGTCGATCAGGCCGACCCCTTGGGCTTGCGGGTGGCCCAGCCGGGCGAGTCGTACGGTGTGCAAATGACCATTTCAGCGCAACACGCCTAAGCGTTCGCAGAGGTCCGGTGCAGTCTTTGTCGGCGGCCAATGCGCGCAATGTGGCTTATCGGTGGATGATCAAGGCGTGGCCGCAAGAAACGCAGAACAGCCCTGTACGCCTGAGAACTCAGCGCTGTTGCTGCGATCCACGCCACCATGCGCCATCAGGATTGATGGCGTTCCAGGGGCGCGGCTAACATGTCGCCATGCAAGCCCCATTGACCACCTGGATCGAGCAGATCAACGCCGCCGCCCGCCACGGCCACACCTTGGCCATCCAAGGCGGCAACAGCAAACACTTTTACGGCTCAGCTGCGCACAGCGACGCGGTGTTGGACACCCGTGCGCACAGCGGCATCGTCAGCTACGAGCCCAGCGAGTTGGTGGTCACCGTGCGTTGTGGCACGTCTTTGGCTGAATTGGAAGCCGTGTTGGCCGAGCAAGGCCAGTGCTTGGCGTTCGAGCCGCCGCACTTTTATGTTGACGGTCAAAGCCACGCCACCTTGGGCGGTATGGTCGCGTGCGGCTTGGCGGGCCCAGCCCGTGCAGTGGCTGGCGGCGTGCGCGACCATGTGCTGGGCGTGCAAATGCTCAACGGCAAAGGCGAGTGGCTCACTTTTGGTGGGCAGGTGATGAAAAACGTGGCGGGCTACGATGTGTCGCGTGTGTTGGCTGGCAGCATGGGCACTTTGGGTGTGCTGACCGATGTGTCGCTCAAAGTCTTGCCCCAAGCACCGGCCGAGGTCACGCTGGCCTGTCACTTGCCACAGGCAGAGGCCCTGGCCTTGCTGCACCGCTGGGGCGCACAACCCTTGCCCTTGAACGCCAGTTGCTGGGTGCACGACACCACGGCACAACCCGCGCAAGAGATGTTGTTTGTGCGCTTGCGTGGCGCGGTGGCAGCGGTGGATGCCGCTCTGCCGCGCATGTGTGCTGATGTGGCCGCTTTGGGCGGGAAGGCCGCAGCCATTGACCAGACGCAGGCCTTGGCCGATTGGTCGGCGTGCCGCGATCAACGCCTGCCTTTTTTCATGCCCCCTGCGCCAGAGATGGCGCTGTGGCGCTTGAGCCTGCCGCAAACCGCGCCGGTGCTGGACCTGACCTATTTGCCGCTGATCGAGTGGCACGGCGGTTTGCGCTGGCTGTGGGCGCCGTTGTCGGCCACTGCAGAATTGCGCGGCGTTGCAGCCCAAGCTGGCGGCCACGCCACGCTGTTTCGCGCTCCCCCAAACGCTGTTGGCGAGCTGCCAGCGGTGTTCTCGCCCTTGCCAGTGGCGCAACAACGCATCCAACACGAACTGCAAAAACAATTTGACCCGCACGGTGTGTTCAACACCGGTCGAATGGCCTGAGCTGAAAACCATGCAAACCACCCTCGCCCCCGAATACCAAAACACCGCTGATGGCCAAGAGGCCGAAGCGATTTTGCGCAAATGTGTGCACTGCGGTTTTTGCACCGCCACCTGCCCCACCTACCAACTGCTGGGCGACGAGTTGGACGGCCCACGTGGGCGCATCTACCTCATCAAACAGGTGTTGGAAGGCGTGGAGCCCACCCGCGACACCCAGCTGCACCTGGACCGGTGCCTCACCTGCCGCAACTGCGAAACCACCTGTCCCAGCGGGGTGCAATATGGGCATTTGGTCGACATTGGCCGCAAGTTGGTCGACGAGAAAGTGCCCCGCCCCGCATCCGAGCAAGCCGTGCGTTGGGTCTTGAAAGAGGGCTTGTCCTCGCCCTTGTTTGCGCCTGCAATGAAGCTCGGCCAAAGCGTGCGGGCTTTGTTGCCCAGTAGCCTCAAAGCCAAGGTGCCCGAAGGCCGCAGCGCGGGTGCGTGGCCCACTAGCCATCATGCACGCAAGGTATTGATGCTCGCCGGTTGTGTGCAGCCCAGCATGAGCCCCAACATCAACACTGCTACCGCACGGGTGTTGGACGCCTGTGGCATTCAAACCGTGGTCGAACCGCTGGCGGGTTGCTGCGGCGGCGTGAAGTTCCATTTGAACGACCAAGACGCGGCTCATGTCCAAATGAAGAACAACATCGACGCTTGGTGGCCGCATGTGGCCCAAGGCGTGGAGGCGATTGTGATGAACGCCTCGGGTTGTGGCGTCACGGTGAAAGACTATGGCCATATTTTTCGCCACGATGCGGCGTACGCAGAAAAAGCCGCCCGCATCAGCGAACTCACCAAAGACCTGAGCGAATTGCTGCCCCACTTGATGCC
>CAMDJU010000055.1 GCA_945900695.1 Bordetella parapertussis
CTGGCCAAGGCCGCGCAAACTTTGGGCAAGCATCGGCGCATGAGATGCCAAGTTTTGGGCCCCAAAGAGGTGGCCAAACTCGGCATGGGTTCATTCGCTGCGGTGGCCCAGGCCTCCGCTGAGCCCTTGCGCTTCATTGTGTTGCATTACAACGGGGCGGCCAAGTCCAAAGCGCCCGTGGTCTTGGTGGGCAAGGGCATCACCTTTGACACCGGCGGCATCTCTCTCAAGCCTGGTGCCGGCATGGATGAAATGAAGTTTGACATGTGTGGTGCAGCCAGTGTGATGGGCACGTTCATGGCCCTGGCGAAATTGCAACCGGCCATCAATGTGGTGGGGCTGATCCCCGCTTGTGAAAACATGCCCGATGGCCGGGCCTTGAAACCCGGTGATGTGGTCACCAGCATGAGCGGGCAAACCATTGAAATCCTCAATACCGACGCAGAAGGGCGTTTGATTTTGTGCGATGCCCTGACCTACGCCAAGCGCTTCAAGCCCAGCGCGGTGATCGACATTGCCACCCTGACCGGTGCCTGTGTGATTGCCTTGGGCCATGTGCGCAGCGGCCTGTACGCCACCGATGAAAGCATGGCCAAAGCCCTGGAAACCGCTGGCGAGGCGGCGCAAGACCTGTGCTGGCGCATGCCTTTGGACGAGGCCTATGCCGAGGGCTTGAAGTCCAACTTTGCCGATGTGGCCAATGTGGCGGACCGGGCCGCGGGATCGGTCACCGCGGCCAAATTTTTACAACGATTTGCCACCGATTTCCCCTGGGCCCATTTGGACATTGCCGGGACGGCCTGGAAAAGTGGCGCGGCCAAAGGTGCCACCGGGCGGCCCGTGGGCTTGTTGCTGCATTATTTGCTCTCCCAATCCGAGGCGGGTCAGCGCTGATGGAAGTGGCATTTCACTTCAATGTGAGCGAGCCCACGGATTATTGTTGCCGGTTGTTGCGCAAAGCCCATGGGCGCGGTGCCCGGGTCACGGTGACAGGCCCCAGGCAGCGTTTGCTCGATATCGACCAGCAACTGTGGGCCTTGTCACCCACTGAATTCGTGCCCCACGCTTGGGCCGATGCATCGGCCGAAGTGCTGCTGTGCAGTCCCATCGTGTTGTGCGAAACCTTGCCGCCGCCAGAACCCGGTCAGACCCCGCCGATGTTGCTCAACTTGTTCGAGCAAATTCCTGCTGAATACACCCTATACGAAAGGGTGATTGAAGTGGTGGGTTTGGCTCAAGCAGAGCGGGCCCAAGCCAGGCAGCGCTGGCGTGCTTACGACCAAGCCCAACACCGCCTGACCCGGCACGATGCCGCCCCCACTTCTTCTGCGCCATGAACCCGAATGAACAACCCCCGTCATGGGTGCCCACCTTGACCCAAGAAATTGCGCTGAGCCAGCCCCCGATCCAGGCACCAGTGGCGCATTCTCCGGCGCACCCTTTCCCGTCAGTGCTGGATGAAACCCGCTTGTGCATGATGGTGACCGACCAATTGTTGGCCCAATTGCCCGATTTGATCCGCGCCACCGTGCGCGCGCATTTGCAGCAAAACCCGCAAACGGTTGAAGTGCAAGGGCCTGTCGAAGCTGACACATCGACGTTGAACAGGCCTTGAGTCACCGGCCTAGGGTATGTCCCGGGCCAGTTTATTGGCTGAGCCTGGTGCCCACAAAGCAAACCATAGGTTATATTTTGAGCCCATCCCGTTCGTTCTAACCCTTTGAAAGGCCCCCCATGTTGATCAAATACTCCCTCGTTGCCGCCGCCTCAGTGCTGGCCTTTTCGGCCCAAGCACAAACCGTGGTGAAAATTGGTCATGTTGGACCCATCAGTGGCGCCATTGCCCACCTGGGCAAAGACAACGAAAACGGCGCACGTTTGGCGATTGAAGACTTGAATGCCAAAGGCATCAGCATTGGTGGCGCCAAGGTGAAATTTGAGTTGGTGGCCGAAGACGATGCAGCAGATCCCAAGCAGGGCGCTGCCGCAGCCCAAAAATTGGTCGATGGCAAGGTCAATGGCGTCATTGGCCACCTGAATTCAGGCACATCGATTCCGGCGTCCAAAATTTACAGCGACGCGGGTATTCCGCAAATTTCACCCTCTGCCACCAACCCCAAGTTCACCCGCCAGGGCTACAAAACCACCTTCCGGGTGGTGGCTGACGATGTGCATTTGGGGGGCACCTTGGGGCGCTATGCCGTCAAAACGATGAAGGGTAAGAACATTGCCGTGATCGATGACCGCACGGCTTATGGCCAAGGCGTGGCCGATGAATTTGAAAAGGCCGTCAAGGCCGCTGGCGGCACCATTGTGGGTCGCGAATTCACCAACGACAAAGCCACTGACTTCATGCCGATTTTGACCACCCTCAAGGGCAAAAAGCCCGATGTGGTGTTCTTTGGCGGCATGGATGCCGTGGCCGGCCCCATGCTCAAGCAAATGAAGTCCTTGGGCGTGAGCGCCAAGTTCATGGGCGGAGACGGCATTTGCACTGGTGAGTTGTCCAAATTGGCCGGTGACGCCATGGCCGATGGCCAAGTGGTATGTGCCGAGGCCGGTGGGGTCGAAGGGGCCCAGAAAAAAGCCATGGATGATTTTGGTGTGCGTTACCAAAAACGCTTCAATGACGATGTCAAGCTGTATGCACCCTATGTCTACGACGCGGTCAATTTGATGGTCGATGCCATGGTCAAGGCCAAGTCCAGTGACCCCGCCAAATACCTGCCCGTTCTGGCCAAAACCACGGGCTACAAGGGCGTGACCGGCACCATCTCTTTTGACGACAAAGGCGATGTCAAAAATGGTGCCTTGACGCTGTACACCTACAAGGCTGGCAAGCGCGATATGTTGTCGGTGGTGCGTTGAACTCGGTTTCTCCTGTCCCCCAATGAAAAGGCCCCGTGAGGGGCCTTTTCTCTTGTCACCAGGGGCCGAGCTCAGGCGGGCTGAGCCAAGGCCCCGGGCATGACTTGGTCCAAGGCGCCTTCGAGCAAGTCGACAGTGCGGTCCACATTCAGCAGCTTTTCCAGGCCAAACAAGCCAATGCGGAACGTCATGAAGTCGCTGCCCTCATCGCACTGCAAGGGCACGCCCGCAGCGGTTTGCAGGCCTTGGGCCAGAAACTTTTTGCTCGATTGCACCTCTGGGTCTTGGGTGTAGCTGACCACCACGCCTGGGGCTTCAAAGCCCGGGGCGGCCACACTGGGGATGCCGTGGCGGCTGAGCATCTCTCGGGCTTTGCGGCCCAGTTCTGCCTGGGCCAAGCGCAATCGATCAAAACCCAGGGCCTGGGATTCCAGCATCACCGCGCACAAGCGCTTGAGCGCATCGGTGGGCATGGTGGCATGGTAAGCATGTCCACCCGCTTCGTAAGTCTCCATGATTTGCAACCATTTTTTCAAGTCACAAGCAAAGCTGGTGCTGGTGGTGCCGTCAATGGCCTGGCGGGCGCGCTCGCTCAAGGCCACCATCGCGCAACAGGGCGAACTGCTCCAGCCCTTTTGGGGTGCGGTCACCAGCACGTCGATGCCGCAGGCTTGCATGTCCACCCACATCGCGCCGGAGGCAATGCAGTCCAATACAAACAAACCGCCCACCGCGTGCACCGCATCGGCGACTTGGCGCAAATAGTCGTTGGGCAGCATCATGCCGCACGAGGTTTCCACATGCGGGGCAAACACCACAGCGGGCTTCTCGGCGGCAATGGTGCGAACCACCTCTTCAATGGGAGCGGGTGAGAAGGGTTCTTGCGCGCCCGCTTTCATGCGCCGCGCCTTGAGCACGGTGCATGACGAGGGGATCCGGCCCATGTCAAAAATTTGCGTCCAGCGGTAACTGAACCAGCCGTTGCGCAGCACCAGCGACGGTTTGTCGGTGGCAAATTGGCGCGCCACGGCTTCCATGCCAAAAGTCCCACTGCCAGGAACCAGCACCGCACTGTGGGCGTGGTAGACCTCCTTGATCAAGCGCGAGATATCGCGCATGACGCTTTGGAAGTCTTTGGACATGTGGTTGAGCGAACGGTCGGTATAAACGACCGAATATTCCAACAGTCCATCGGGGTCAACCTGGGGCAGCAATCCGGGCATGGGGCTCTCCTTGAAAGGGGTGGCAGTCTATCACCGCAGGGGTTTCATGGCATTTCTCCATGGGGGATATGCCTGTTGGCCGCGTTGATTCAGCCAGGCCAGGGCTGGGGTGCTCAGGCCCTGGGGGTGGGCTCAATCACCACGCCTGGCAACTCCAGCGGCATGCCTGCTTCTGGGCTGTAGCGGTGTTGCTCCATTTGGGCGACACAGGCGGCCCGGTCCTGCTCGGCCAAGGCTTCGATCAGGCGCGCGTGTTCCATCAAGGTTTGCAGCCGCTGTGCATGGGTGTCAAATTTGTCCCACATACCAGGCTCGATGAGGGCCCACAAACGGACCACTTCGTCCATGATCAGCCGGTTGGGCGACAGGCCAAAGATGGCAAAGTGAAATTGTTGATTCAATTCAATCAGTTGCTGGGTGTCGGCCGCGTCCACGCAATGCTGCATCTGCGCATTCAGGTCGCGCAACCGATCCAAATCATTTGGCCCAGGCCAGGCGATGGTGGCCATCAATTCGTTTTCCAGCAAATGCAGCATGCGCCGGATTTGTGCATATTGGCCCGGATCGCGTTTGGTCACAAAGTAGCCTTGGTGCGGTCGGTGGTAGAGCAGGCCCTGGTCGGCCAAAACGTTCAAGGCCTCACGCAAGGGAACGCGGCTGACGGCGAGTTTGAGCGCCATTTCTTCTTGCCTGATTTGCTCGCCCGGGTTCAACTCGCCGTTGAGGATCATGTCTTTGATCTGGCTCAGCGCACGGCCCATCGCGCCTTGGGCCTTGCGGCTGCGGTGTTGGGTTTCTTGCGATTGATCGGCTGCCATGGTGTGGATGGCATTTGACGTGAGCACGGCGGCACAGGTCATGAGGGATTCCCCTGATGGCATGCAAAATTGAATTCAATAGCATGGTCGCAAAGATGTGTGCCAGATGGGGGCGCCAAAGAGGCTGCTCAGCAGGCGGCGAATTTATCGTAAATCAATGATTCAAAGGGATATTCAATGAGTTCTTCCATTCCCAATCGGGGCCGCAGGTCGATTGAAGTCCCAGGCGTCAGCCACGGCAATGCACCCATTCCCATGGGGGCCCGCGTGGGCAATATGATTTATTCCAGTGGGATCATGGGCAAAGACCCCGCCAATGACACCTTGCCTGCCGATGCGGCTGCACAAGCAAAGTTCATGTTCATGAATTTGCAAAGTTTATTGGCCCAAGGGGGCGCTGATCTGGGCGATGTGGTGCATGTCAAAGCCTATGTCAAAGACAACAGCCACCGCGAGTCGCTGAATGCGGAGTGGCTCAAATGCTTCCCTGACCCCCATGACCGACCGGCTCGCCACACCATGGTGGCCGATCTGCCAGGGGGCATGTTGGTGCAAATCGAGATCGTTGCTGTGGTCAAGGACGGCCAACATGGATGACCCGGTCAAGCGCTTGCAGCGCCTGGACGTTTGTGCCGTATCGGATGCCATGGACAAATTGGGCCTGCCCCCCAGTGTCAGCGGCTTGACCCAGCAGTCCACCCAACAACGCATTGCGGGCAAGGTGGTGACCTACAAATTGGTGCCAGCCGCACAAGTGCCAGCACATACCGGTGCCCCGCGGCACCTGGGCACCACGGCGATAGAAGCTGCTCAACCGGGCGACGTGATCGTGATCGAGCAACGCACGGGCTTGGACGCGGGCTCATGGGGCGGCATTTTGTCGCTGGCGGCCAAACTGCGTGAGGTGGCTGGCGTGGTGGTGGATGGGCCGGTGCGTGACATCGACGAGGCCCGCGCTTATGACTTTCCGGTTTACGCCCGTGGTCTGACGGCACGCACCGCGCGTTCTCGGGTGGCTGAGGCTTTTACCAATCAACCGGTGCGCATTGGAGAGGTGACCGTTTGCCCCGGAGACTATGTGATTGCGGACGCCAGCGGGGTGGTGTTCATTGCCGCCGCAGACATTGATCGTGTGTTGCAGGCCGCTGAAATGATCGTCGGCCGCGAAGCCGCCATGGCCCAGGCCTTGCGAGACGGCCAACCCGTGAGCCAAGTCATGGGCGCGGCTTACGAGCACATGCTGAAATGAACAGCAGACCATTTTGGAGAAACCAGCCATGACAGACACCCATGTGCAACGGGCATCCCGGCTCGACACCGCCACCCTCAGTGACGCCTTGGATCGCCATGGCCTGAACGGTCAGTGCTACAAAATAAAACCCCGCTCCAGCGACTTTCGCATGACCGGACGCGCTTGGACCTTGTTGTACGGCCCAGCCGGTTCGGTGCCCGGCACCGTGGGTGACTACATCGACGATGTGGTCCCCGGCAGTGTCATCGTGCTCGACAACGGCGGGCGCGACAACGCCACGGTGTGGGGCGATATCTTGACCGAAATTGCCCACCGCAAAGGCATTGCGGGCACGGTGATCGATGGCATCAACCGCGATGTGTCGCTGTGCCTGGAGCTGGGCTATCCCATATACAGCCGCGACCATTGGATGCGCACCGGAAAAGACCGGGTGCAGGTGGAAGCCACCGGCATCCCTGTCAACATTGGAGACGTGCGTGTTTGCCCGGGGGACTTGATGCGCGGCGACGCCGACGGTGTGGTGGTGATTCCCCAAGACCGAGAAAACGAGGTTTTGGACGCGGCCGAGGCGATTCAAGCGGCCGAAGATGCCATTCGCCAGTCTGTGCGCGAGGGCATGAGCCTGCGCCAAGCGCGTGAAAAACACCGCTATCACCAACTGCAAACCCGCGCTTGAGCGCGCCCTGTTTCGACTTCCCATCACTTTTTTATTTCAGCCACCCCACACAGGAGAACCCCTTTGATCATCGACTCACATGCCCACGTCGTGGTGCCACCCGAGAGCTACAAATTCATGGCCGAGCTGGTGGCCAGCCGCTCCAACCCTTCCTTTCCGCCAAAGCTGACCGACGAAGCGGTGCGCGTGGCCGGTCAGACCATCATTGATTTGATGGACCGGGTGGGGACCGACATCCAGTTTTTGTCGCCGCGCCCCTACATGCAAATGCACTCCGTCAAGCCGGCCCGGGTCACCGCGCTGTGGACGCAGCACATGAACGATTTGGTGTTTCGCACGGTCACCATGTTCCCCACCCGTTTTCGAGCGGTCGCGGGCTTGCCGCAATACCGCGATACCAGCCCGGTCAATTGCTTTGATGAGCTGGAGTTTCGCGTCAAAGAGCAGGGTTTCATTGGCTGCTTGCTCAACCCCGATCCCACCGAGGGCGACACCATGCCCCCACCCGGCTTGGGTGACGAGTTTTGGTACCCGCTGTACGACAAGTTGTGCGAGTTGGATATTCCGGCCTTGGTTCACTCGGCCGGCAGTTGTCAGCCGCGCGAGAGCTACACCTTGAAGTTCATCAACGAAGAAAGCATTGCCATCCATTCCTTGATGAACTCGCCGGTGTTCAAAAAGTTCCCCCATCTCAAGTTGATCATTCCGCACGGTGGCGGTGCGATTCCGTACCACATGGGTCGTTTTCGGGCCTGGTCCGTGCGCAATGGCGGGGAGTACTTTGACGACCAACTCAAGCGTTTGCACTTTGACACCACCACTTACGATAAGCACGCTTTGGAGTTGCTGTTCAAAGTGGTCGGCCCTGATCGGGTGTTGTTTGCCACCGAAAAACCAGGCACGGGCAGCGCCGTTGACCCCACCACCGGTCTGGACTTTGACGACTTGAAGCCGGTGATCGAAGGCATCGATTTCTTGAGCGAACAAGACAAACGCAACGTCTTCGAGTGCAACTGCACCCGTTTGTACAGCCGCTTCAAGTTCTGAGCCGCCATGGCCTCGATTGTTTTGGGCATGGGGGTGTCGCACACCCCACTGTTGGCGCTCACGGTGGACCAATGGCAACGCCGCTCGGAGGTGGACTTTGCCAACACGGCACTGAACCATTCAGATGGCCGCTTGGTCACCTACGAACAGTTGTTGGCCGAGGTGGGGCCGAAATATGCCCATGAGGTGAACTTCGAGACCTTTGCCCAAAAGTCCAAGGCCTGTGACCAGTCTTTGGACCACTTGGGGGACGTGTTGGCCCAAGTGGCCCCCGATGTGGTGGTGATTGTGGGAGACGACCAACGCGAGTTGTTCACATCGGCCAATCAACCGGCCATGGCCATCTACCACGGGGACCGCTTCATCACCAGCAACAAATACGGCCACCCTGACAGCCCTGAATGGATTCAGCAAATGGGCCGGGGTTATTTGATGGACGATTTGCACACCGTGCCAGCCAGCAGTGATTTGGCCTTGGCGCTGATCGAACGCTTGATGGATGCCGACTTTGATGTCGGGGCTTGCTCCCATGTGGCTCACCCAGAGGACGCAGGTTTTGGCCATGCCTATGGCTTCATCATCAAGCGCTTGTTCCGGGGCAAACCCATACCAGTGCTGCCGGTTTTGCTCAACACCTACTACGGCCCCAATGTTCCCAGCGCGCGGCGATGCCATGATTTTGGTTTGGCCCTGGGCCGTGCCTTGCGCGACTGCCCCCAAGACCTGCGGGTGGCGGTGGTGGCCTCGGGCGGATTGAGCCACTTCATCGTCGATGAAGCTTTGGATCAAACGATTTTGCAGGCCTTGCAAAGCGGGGACCACCAAGCTTTGCGCGATCTGCCGCGCGGTGCGTTGAACTCGGGCTCGTCAGAAATCCTCAATTGGGTGGTGACAGCGGGTGCTGTGAAAGAGCTGCCATTGACTTGGCACAAATACCACAGCTTGCGCCGCACATCCGCAGGCACCGGGGTGGGCGCGGCCTTTGCCTTGTGGCAGGCTTGAGCGCTCAGCCATGGCCTTGGAACATTTGGGGGCGGTGAGCCCCCTTCAGGAGAACGCGCATGCTCAGTACCGAACAGAATCAACAGCTCACCCAGGTGGGGGCGGGCACGCCCATGGGCGAATTGCTGCGCCGCTATTGGATGCCGATCGCGGGCGTGTCAGATTTCGATCACCAAGCCACCAAAGCCATTCGGCTGTTGGGCGAAGACTTGGTGCTGTACAAAGACTTGAGCGGCACCTATGGCCTGGTGGACCGCCAATGCGCACACCGGCGTGCCGACCTGAGCTACGGCATGGTCGAGGCCAAAGGCCTGCGCTGCAATTACCACGGCTGGAACTTTGATGAAACAGGGCGCTGCATTGCCCAACCCTATGAAGACACGGTTTACCCCGAACGCAATGCCAAAGACCGCATCCGCATCAAGTCCTATCCGGTGCAAACCAAGGGCGGAATGTTGTGGACGTACATGGGGCCGCAGCCAGTGCCTTTGCTGCCCGATTGGGAGGCCTTTTCTTGGCCGAATGGGTTCAGCCAGGTGGTCATCACAGCGGTGCCTTGCAATTGGTTCCAGTGCCAAGAAAACTCTATCGATCCGGTGCATTTTGAATGGATGCACGAGAACTGGGGCAACCGCCTGCGCACCGGCAACACGCACTTGGGCCCGACCCATTTGAAGTTGGCTTTCGATGAGTTTGAGCATGGCTTTACCTACCGGCGCATCAAGCAAGACAGCGATGAGCACAACCAAGCTTGGACGGTGGGCCGGGTGTGCCTCTGGCCCAATGGTTTTTTCTTGGGCGAGCATTTCGAATGGCGCGTCCCCATCGACGACCACAACACCCTGAGCATCACCTGGAAATACACCCGCGTGCCCGCCGGGCGCGAACCCTATGTGCAAGACCACATCCCGACCTGGCACGGCCCCCTCCAAGACGAACACGGTCGCTGGATCGACACCCATGTGATGAACCAAGACTTTATTGCTTGGGTCGGACAGGGCGTGATCGCAGACCGCAGCCAAGAGTCGCTGGGTGCCAGCGATGGCGGTGTGGTGGCCATTCGTCGGCGCTTTTTTGATGAAATGACCCGCATTGCGAATGGCGAAGAGGCCAAAGGCATCTTGCGCGACCCTGCCAAAAACCAACGCGTGGTGTTGCCTATGATGGACCGCGATGAATTGCTCCAAGCCCACACGGTCGCGCAAATCATGGCCAATCCGCGTTTGAAAATCCTCTACGCCACCTATCCGTTTCAAGCGGGTCAACCCGAGGCGGTGCGGCAGGCTTTTTCAAACGCGATGGGCATCGAGGCCAAAGCCTATGACGGCATTGTGTTGCCGCGCAGCACGGAGAAATCGGCCCCTTAAAGCGCCCGCTTAAACCGATGGCAAGCCGAGCCGTCGATCGCACGCCCGGTCAGGCTGAGCCCCCGATGATGACGCCCGTGCCCAACACCCCCAAGGCGGCGGCCAGCACGGCATACCGATTGACGGCCTCGCGCTTTTGAAAAAACACCAAGGCCACCAAGATGGTCAGAAAAACATCCATCGACACGATCAAGGTGGCCCGCGACAAAGAGCTCCAGTCAATCGCCACAAAATAAAGCAATTGACCGGCTGAGGCCAATATGCCTGCACTGAGCAGCCAAGGGTTGGGCTTTTGCAAGGTGTTTTTCACCGCCTCGCGGTAACTTTGCAAAAACACCGCAGAGGCCAAAAATAGAACTGCCCCCACCAGGGCCCCCAGCATGGCACCGAAAGCCGGTTCGCTGATGTGCAACAGGCCAAATTTGCGCGACATATTGCCTGCGGCATAGGCCCCCGCCGAGACCACGCCGTACACCATGCCCATGCGCAAGGTCTGGCGGGTGGGCCCCTGGTGCGCGGCGCCACTGGGGTCCAGGGGTGTGATTTTTTGTTTGGACTCCCACACCAGCACCCCAAACCCCGCAAATATCAAGACCATGCCCAACATCGCTGACAGGTTCAGGCTTTCACCCAAACACAGCACACCCAGCATCACCGAGAACAAGGGCACCAAGCGTTTGACCGAAGAGCTGCGCACCGCGCCCATGTATTGCACGCTGGAATGGAAAAACACCCGCCCCACAAAAATGGTCAAGGCGCCGGCTGCCGCAAACCAAGCCAGTCCCGTCATGTTCAAGGCCTGCCAATCGGTTCCGCCTCCGATCAACCACACCACACCTGCGATCAAGGCGGTCAGCAAGATGGACAAAAAAGCCCCGTTCTCCCCACCTTGGTGAGAAGAGCCTCGGGCAATACAGGTATTGGCCCCCGCCCAACAAGTGGCCGCGAGCAAAGCAATGATGTCAGCCCAAAAGCTCATAAATACGATATGGCAAAAAAGAGGACGGGGGGAAATCCTCAGCGCAACCGCATGGCCAGGGGTTCACGCATGGGCTTGGATGTGCTTCCAAATCGATTGAATGTAGTCACGCGGCACGACCACCAAACCATTGTGATCGGCGATGAGCAAATCGTCACACTCGACCCGAACGCCGCCGATGACGACCGCCAAGTTGAAGGCCTCGACCCGCACCCGTTTGGTGCCGTGCCTGGCTTGGCGGCCTCGGGCCAGCCAGGGCAGTTGGGGCTGGGTGCCGGGGTCTTGGCGGCATGCGCCATCGATCACCACCCCGGCCACCCCCCTGGCCAGTGCCCGCGCGCTCACCTGGTCATCCCACACACAACAGTCCAGGCGTTCGCGGTTGTCAATGGCAATCACGTAGCCTTCCGGTACGTCGTCGATGTAGTCGCCGATGCCACCCGACGGGGTGCGCTCATCGGGGGTGCCGCAGGGCATGAACTGAACGGTGAAAGCGCGTCCGCAAAAGGCTGTGCTTGAGCCTGCCAAGGGGTGAATGCCTGTGCATTGGCCATGCACGCCCAGCGCATCCAGCGCGTCGCTGATCACCGATGTAGACAGCTTGGCAAATGAGTGAACGGGGTGAAATCCGCTGAGGGTGGTGTGCAGTGACATGGTGATGTGGGGGGTGAATTTCAGTTCAAGTGGGAGCCAAGGCAAACAATTCGTGCCAGGTGTCCATGATCGATTGCATGTCATCCGCGCTCAATGCGCCTTTGCGCAGGCCAGCGATGGCACCATGCAAATGTGACAACTCGGAAAAACCAGCCACCGTGGTGGTGATGCGCGGGTCGGTGATGTTGAAGCGATAGGCCAAGGCGGCCATGGCATCGGTGCCTTGAATGCCCAGGCGCGTGACCAAGCGCGCAGCCAACTCCACTTCGCGTTTGTATTGCGCGGCATTGCGGGTGAAACCCCCACCAGCGATGGGGTGACGGGTCAAGGTGTTGGCGGCGGCCGACATCAAAGCACCCCCACCCAAAGCCCGAAAGCCTGCGATGGCCACACCGTTTTCAGCTGCCATGCGCGCCATGCCCCGGTAGTCCGCTGGCCCGTTGACGCGGGTGGTGCTCGGGTCCAGCAGCGAAGAGGGGTTGAGCATGTTGAGCCAAATGTTGAGGATCGACACCGCTGGATGCGACACCAGGGGTGCCAAGGCGGTGGGGTGGGCCTCTTCGCAGGCGATGCCGCCAATGCGCACTTTGCCTGCAGCGATCACCTCGCTCAAACCTGCCAATGCACCGTCGGGGCGCAAATAGTCGTCCACCACCAACGGGGCCCAGGTGGTGCGTTGCCAATCGTGGTGCAGCGATGGTGGGTTGTGGATCATCAAGATGTCGACATGGTCGGTGCCCAAGCGGCGCAA
>CAMDJU010000056.1 GCA_945900695.1 Bordetella parapertussis
GCAGCCATGCCCGTGCGCGGCATGTTGAAACACTTTCGCGCAGAATTTGAACACCACATCACGCACAAGACCTGTATGGTCTCGGTGCCTGTTTAAGGCTTGAGCACACACCATGGTTGAAATCGAACTCGATGGCAAAAAAGTGGAAGTGGCAGAGGGCAGCACGGTGATGCATGCCGCTGAAAAGGCGGGCACCTTTATCCCTCATTTTTGTTATCACAAGAAGCTGAGCATTGCCGCCAATTGCCGCATGTGTTTGGTCGAAGTGGAAAAAGCCCCCAAGCCCATGCCCGCTTGTGCCACACCGGTGACCCAAGGCATGGTGGTGCGCACCCAGTCTGACAAAGCGGTGAAGGCCCAAAAATCGGTGATGGAGTTTTTACTCATCAACCACCCCTTGGATTGCCCCATTTGCGACCAAGGTGGCGAATGCCAATTGCAAGACCTGGCCGTGGGCTATGGGGGCAGTGCCTCCCGCTATGAAGAAGAAAAGCGCGTGGTGTTCCACAAAAACATTGGCCCGCTGGTCAGCATGGAAGAGATGAGCCGCTGCATCCACTGCACCCGCTGTGTCCGCTTTGGCCAAGAAGTCGCTGGTGTGATGGAGTTGGGCATGTCCCATCGCGGTGAGCACTCCGAAATCGAAACCTTTGTCGGCGCCACGGTCGACTCCGAGTTGTCCGGCAACATGATTGACATTTGTCCGGTTGGCGCCTTGACCAGCAAGCCTTTCCGGTACAACGCCCGCACTTGGGAGCTGAGCCGCCGCCGCTCGGTCAGCCCGCACGACGCCACGGGCGCCAACTTGGTGGTGCAAGTCAAAAACAACCAGGTGATGCGGGTGGTGCCGTTTGAAAACGAATCCATCAACGAGTGCTGGATCGCAGACCGCGACCGCTTCTCCTACGAGGCGCTCAACAGCCCCGATCGGCTGACACAGCCCATGCTCAAGCAAAACGGCCAGTGGTTGACGGTGGATTGGGCCACGGCCCTCGAATATGTCGCCAATGGTTTGCGGCAAATCACCGCCGACCACGGACCCCAACAATGGGGCCTGTTGGCCAGCCCGCACAGCACGGCTGAGGAGTTGCATTTGGCCGCGCAGTTGGTGCGTGGCATGGGCAGTGAAAACATCGATACCCGCTTGCGCGCCTTGGACTTTCAGCATGACGGTGCGGTGCGTTGGCTGGGCACCTCGGTGGCCTCTTTGTCGGCGCTTCAGCGGGTGCTGCTGGTGGGCACCCATGTGCGCAAAGACCAGCCTTTGCTGGCCCAACGCATTCGCCAGGCCGCCCGCCGCGGTGGTCAGGTGATGCAAATCAACGAGCGCCTGCGTGACTGGGCGATGCCGATTCATCAATCGTGGATCACCGAGCCCGCACAGTGGCCACAAGCCTTGGCCGAGGTTGCAGCAGCCCTGGCCCAGATGCTGGGCATTGCTGCGCCGGTGGGTGTGGCCCAAATTTCTCCCCAGGCCGTGGCCATGGCACAAGCCTTGTTGGGCGGTGAGCGCAAAGCCATCTTGTTGGGTAATGCCGCTGCACACCACCCCAAGGCCTCTTCGTTGCTCGCTTTGGCCAATTGGATTGGTCAACACTGCCAAGCCACGGTGGGTTTTTTGGGCGAAGCCGCCAATACCGTGGGGGCGCAGTTGGTGAACGCGCGGCCACAGCAAGCCGGCTTGAACGCTGCCCAAATGCTGCAAGGTCAACTCCAGGCTTTGTTGCTGTTCAACACCGAACCTGCGTTTGACAGTTCTTTGTCGGATGTGACCCATTTGGCCAAAGTGCCGATGGTGGTCACCATGTCTGCCTTCAAGGCCAATATGGATATCAGCGATGTGCTGCTGCCCATTGCGCCCTTTACCGAGACCGCCGGTACATTTTTCAACACCGAAGGCGTGGCGCAAAGTTTCCATGCGGTCGTCAAGCCCTTGGGCGAAGCACGCCCGGGCTGGAAGGTCTTGCGCGTTCTCGGTCACATGCTCGGGCTACCCGGTTTTGAGATTGAAACTTTGGAGCAAGTGCGCCAACAGGCTTGGGGCCCTGACATTTCAGCTCGCTTGTCCAATCAGACGCAAGCCACGATCGATATCTCGCCCAGTGCCCAAATGCCTGTGACGGCTTCTATTTATCAGTTGGATGGTTTGGTGCGCCGCTCTGGGCCCTTGCAGCGCACCGCCGATGCCCGTGCCGAGGTGAGCCATGGTTGATGCGTTTTTTTTCGCGGGGCAGGGCTTGTTCGCATTCCCGGCCTGGACTTCCGTGATGTGGCCCGTGCTGTGGACCTTGATCAAAATCGTGGCCGTGGTTCTGCCTTTGATGGGGTGTGTGGCCTACCTCACCCTGTGGGAGCGCAAAGCCATTGGCTTTACCCAGATCCGATTGGGCCCCAACCGAACAGGTCCCTTGGGTTTGTTGCAGCCGATCGCCGACGCGCTCAAGTTGCTGACCAAAGAAATCATCTTGCCCACGGCGGCCAACAAGCCCTTGTTTTTGTTGGGCCCCATCATGACCATCATGCCGGCCTTGGCTGCATGGGCCGTGGTGCCCTTTGGCCCCGAAGTGGCCTTGGCCAACATCAATGCAGGGTTGTTGTTTTTAATGGCCATCACCTCTTTGGAGGTGTATGGGGTGATCATCGCGGGCTGGGGGTCGAACTCCAAATACGCTTTTCTGGGTGCCATGCGCGCCTCGGCCCAAATGGTGAGTTATGAAATTGCCATGGGCTTTTGCTTGGTGGTGGTGTTGATGGTTTCATCCAGCCTCAACATGAGCGACATCGTGATGGGCCAGGCCAAGGGCGAATTTGCCGAAATGGGACTGAACTTTTTGTCGTGGAATTGGCTGCCCCTGTTTCCGATTTTCATCATTTACTTCATCGCTGGTTTGGCCGAAACCAATCGCCACCCCTTTGACGTGGTAGAGGGCGAGTCTGAAATCGTCGCTGGCCACATGATCGAGTACTCTGGCATGTCGTTTGCCATGTTCTTCTTGGCTGAATACGCCAACATGCTCTTGGTGTCCATGCTCTCGGTGGTCATGTTCTTGGGCGGTTGGTTGCCGCCCATTGACAGCCCCTTGTTCAATGCCATCCCGGGTTGGATTTGGTTGGGTCTCAAGGTGTTCGTGGTGGTGACCATGTTCATTTGGGTGCGCGCCACGTTCCCTCGTTTCCGTTACGACCAAATCATGCGATTGGGTTGGAAGGTTTTCATCCCTGCCACCTTGGTGTGGTTGGTGGTGGTGGGCTTGTGGATGCAAAGCCCTTGGACCCTGTGGCCATGATGCGGAGAAACCCACGATGACCAGTTTGGCAACCCGTTCCCCTTTTTCTTGGCGCGACTTCATTCGCAGCTTCATGCTGCTGGAGTTGTTCAAGGGCATGGCCCTCACCGGCAAATACATGTTCGCCCGCAAGATCACGGTGCAGTTCCCTGAGGAAAAAACGCCGGCGAGTCCGCGTTTTCGGGGCTTGCATGCGCTGCGCCGTTATGAGAACGGTGAGGAGCGCTGCATCGCTTGCAAATTGTGTGAGGCGGTGTGCCCGGCCATGGCCATCACCATCGAATCGGACGTGCGCGATGACGGTTCGCGCCGCACCACCCGTTACGACATCGATCTGACCAAATGTATTTTTTGTGGTTTTTGCGAAGAGAGCTGCCCCGTGGATTCGATTGTGGAGACCCACATATTCGAATACCACGGCGAAAAGCGCGGCGACTTGTATTTCACCAAAGACATGCTGCTCGCTGTCGGTGACCGATACGAGCGCGAAATTGCCGAGCACAAAGCGGCTGACGCCAAATACCGTTGAACGCCATGGACACCACTTCCGCTTTGTTTTACCTGTTTTCCGCGGTCATGCTGTTCGCGGCATTTCGCGTCATCACGGCCAGCAACACGGTGCATGCTGCCCTGTATTTGGTGTTGGCCTTTTTCCAAGCCTCTGGCCTGTGGATGTTGCTCAAGGCCGAGTTCTTGTCCATCACCTTGGTACTGGTCTATGTGGGTGCCGTGATGGTGTTGTTTTTGTTTGTGGTGATGATGCTCGATGTCAACATCGAGAGTCTGCGCAAAGGCTTTTGGCGCCACTTTCCGGTGGCGGCCACCATGGGCGCGTTGATCGCATTGGAATTGGCAGCTGTGCTCATGGGGGGCTTTCGCTCTACCCAGCCGATTGCTGCTTTTGCCAACAGCGCCGCCGACCCCTTGGCCCAAGTGTCGAACACCAAAGAGTTGGGCATTTTGATTTACACCCAATACCTCTACCCCTTGGAAGTGGCAGCCGTCATCTTGTTGGTGGCCATCATTGCGGCCATTGCCTTGACCCTGCGCTCGCGCAAAGACAGCAAGTACCAAGACCCCAGTGAGCAAGTTCGCGTCAAGGCATCCGACCGCGTGCAGCTGGTCAAGATGGAGCCGGTGCGTCCTGCACCCCCCAAAACCCAGGAGCAGCCATGAGTTTGACGCTGGGTCACATGTTGACTGTGGGGGCCGTTCTGTTTGCTTTGTCGGTCACAGGCATCTTTTTGAACCGGAAAAACCTGATCGTCTTGCTGATGGCCATTGAGCTGATGCTGCTGGCGGTCAACCTCAACTTCGTGGCCTTTTCCTATTTTCTGGGTGATTTGCACGGTCAGGTGTTTGTCTTCTTCATCCTCACCGTGGCCGCCGCTGAATCCGCCATTGGCTTGGCCATTTTGGTCTTGTTGTTCCGCAACAAAACCAGTATCCATGTGGAAGAACTCGACAACCTCAAGGGCTGACAGCACGGGCCAACCAACAACATGAATAGCACCTTGAACGCCACCCAACTTTTGATGGTTCCTTTGGCCCCACTGCTGGGCTCGGCCCTGGCCGGTATTTTGGGAACCGCTTTGGGTGGGCGGCGCATTGGACGCGGCGTCAGCCACAGCGTGACCATTTTGGGCGTGTTCATCTCCTTGGTGATATCGGCGATGACCTTGTACAGCGTGGCTGTGGAAGGTGCGCGGTTCAATGAAACCCTCTACACCTGGATGGTGGTGGACGGCTTCAAAATGGAAGTCGGCTTTTTGGTCGACGGCCTGACCGCCATGATGATGTGCGTCGTGACCTTTGTGTCCTTGATGGTTCACATCTACACCATTGGTTACATGCATGAAGACGAAGGCTATAACCGCTTTTTTGCCTACATCTCCTTGTTCACCTTTTCCATGTTGATGCTGGTGATGAGCAACAACATGTTGCAATTGTTTTTTGGTTGGGAGGCTGTTGGCTTGGTCTCTTATTTGCTGATTGGTTTTTGGTTCAACAAACCTTCGGCGGTTTTTGCCAACATGAAAGCCTTCTTGGTCAACCGGGTCGGGGACTTTGGTTTCATCCTGGGCATTGGCTTGCTGGCGGCGTACACCGGCACCCTCAACTATGCCGAGGCTTTTGCCCAAGCCCCTGCGTTGGCCAACCTCACCTTTCCCGGCACATCTTGGATGTTGGTGACCGTCATCTGCATCGGATTGTTTGTGGGGGCCATGGGCAAATCGGCGCAATTCCCTTTGCATGTTTGGTTGCCCGATTCCATGGAGGGCCCCACACCGATCTCCGCCTTGATCCATGCCGCGACCATGGTCACTGCAGGCATTTTCATGGTGGCTCGGATGTCGCCGTTCTTTGAGTTGTCCGACACCGCCCTCAGTGTGGTGCTGATCATTGGGGCCATTACCGCCTTGTTCATGGGCTTTTTGGGCATCATTCAAAACGACATCAAACGCGTGGTGGCGTATTCCACTTTGTCGCAACTGGGTTATATGACCGTGGCCCTGGGTGCATCGGCTTATTCTGTGGCCGTGTTTCACCTGATGACCCATGCCTTTTTCAAAGCCTTGCTGTTTTTGGCGGCAGGTTCGGTGATCATGGGCTTGCACCACAACCAAGACATCCGTTGGATGGGTGGCGTGCGCAAATACATGCCCATCACTTGGATCACCGCCTTGTTGGGCTCCTTGGCTTTGATCGGCACCCCATTGTTTTCAGGGTTTTATTCCAAAGACAGCATCATCGAAGCGGTTGCAGAGAGCCATTTGCCTGGCGCTGGATTTGCCCACTTTGCGGTGCTGGCCGGCGTGTTTGTCACGGCTTTTTATTCGTTTCGCATGTACTTTTTGGTCTTTCATGGCCCCGAGCGTTACCACCTCAACCCAGATATCCATCACCACGATGGCCACCATGCGCACGATTCATCAGCGTCGCCCCATGAGTCGGCGTGGGTGGTCACCTTGCCCTTGGTGTTGCTGGCCATTCCTTCGGTGCTGATTGGCTTTTTCACCATCGACCCTTTGTTGTTTGGTGGCTTTTTTGCAGACGCCATCGCGGTCAATGGCGACAAGCACCACGCGATGCACGAGTTGGCCCAGGCATTCCACGGCCCGCTGGCCATGGCCAGCCATGCCTTGGGCACCGCCCCCTTTTGGTTGGCGGTGGCTGGTGTGGCTTTGGCCTATGTGCTGTACATGGTCAAAACGGGGTGGCCTGCAGCGATTCAAAAAGTGCTGCAACCGCTGCACACCTTGCTGGACCACAAATACTACTTGGATGCGTTCAACGAACAGGTGCTGGCACGTGGCGCACGTTGGATTGGGACGGGCTTTTGGCGCTGGGGTGATCAAGCCTTGATCGATGGGGCCGTGGTCAATGGTTCATGGCGCTGGGTCAACCGTGTGTCGGTTTGGGTGCGCAAGGGCCAAACGGGTTACCTCTACCACTATGCACTGGCCATGATCATGGGGGTGTTCTTGTTGATGACTTGGTTTGTGTGGTTGCAACCATGAGCCACAGCCCGATGACCACGAAAAGAGAAAACACATGGGTTTGCTGAGCCTGTCCATTTGGACGCCAATTGTTTTTGGAGGCCTGTTGCTCGCCTTTGGGCGGGATGAACATGCCAAGGCGGTGCGCTGGTTGGCATTGATGGGCGCGCTGATCAGCTTTTTGGTCACCTTGCCACTGTATGCCGGCTTTCAACTGGATACCGCAGCCTTGCAATGGGTCGAAAAGTCGCTGTGGATTGAGCGCTTCCAGGTCCATTACCACTTGGGCGTGGACGGCATCTCCTTGTGGTTTGTGTTGCTCACCGCATTCATCACCCCTGTGGTGGTGTTGGCCGGCTGGGAGGTCATCACTGAGCGTGTGAATCAATACATGGGGGCCTTCTTGATCCTCAGCGGCTTGCTGGTGGGGGTTTTTACCGCGCAAGACGCCATGCTGTTTTATGTGTTCTTTGAAGCCACCTTGATCCCGATGTACCTCATCATTGGCATTTGGGGTGGCCCAAACAAAATCTACGCCGCCTTTAAATTTTTCCTCTACACCTTGCTGGGCTCTTTGCTGATGCTGGTGGCGTTGATTTATCTTTATACCCAGTCGGGTGGCAGCTTCGATCTGGCCGTTTGGTACCAACTGCCCTTGGGCAGCCAGGCCCAGACCTTGTTGTTCTTTGCGTTCTTTGCTGCCTTTGCCGTCAAAGTGCCCATGTGGCCTGTCCACACCTGGTTGCCCGATGTGCACGTGGAAGCGCCCACCGGCGGGTCGGCTGTGCTGGCGGCCATCATGCTGAAACTGGGTGCCTATGGCTTTTTGCGCTTTTCCTTGCCCATCTTGCCCGACGCCTCCCGCGAGTGGGCCTGGTTGATCATTGGCTTGTCGCTGGTGGCGGTGATTTATGTGGGCTTGGTGGCCTTGGTGCAAGAGGACATGAAAAAACTCGTGGCCTATTCATCGGTGGCCCACATGGGTTTTGTCAGCCTGGGCTTTTTCATCTTTACCCCCATGGGCGTGAGTGGCGCTTTGGTGCAAATGATTGCGCACGGCTTTGTGTCAGCCGCCATGTTCTTGTGCATCGGTGTTTTGTACGACCGCATGCATTCGCGCTTGATTGCCAGTTATGGCGGGGTGGTCAACACCATGCCGCGCTTTGCCGCATTCGCGCTGTTCTTCGCCATGGCCAACTGTGGTTTGCCTGGAACCGCGGGCTTTGTGGGCGAATGGATGGTTATTTTGGCCGCCATCAAATTCAACTTCTGGGTGGGTTTGGCCGCTGCCACCGCCCTGATCTTTGGGGCTGCCTACACCTTGTGGATGGTCAAGCGTGTGTACCTGGGTCCGGTGGCCAACGACGATGTGCGTGATCTCCAAGACATCAATGGCCGCGAATACCTGGTGCTGGCCATTTTGGCCCTGGCTGTGTTGGCCATGGGTTTGTACCCCAAGCCTTTCACCGATGTGATGGACGTCTCTGTGGTCAGCCTGTTGAAACATGTGGCCCAGACCAAGTTGCCATGATCAAACAATGGAATCAGCGAAATGATTGAAAACATGGCTTGGTCCAGTGTGTGGCCCGAAATAGTGTTGTTGCTCATGGCGTGCTTCATCGCCATGGTCGATTTGGGCGTTCGCAGCCCGCGCCGCACCTTGACCTATGTGCTGTCCTTGGGCACTTTGTTGGTGGTGGCAGGTTTGGCCGCTTCACAAGCCATGGATGGAAAAACCATGTATGCCTTTGGCAACATGGTGGTCAGTGACAGCATGGGCAATTGGTTGAAATGCTTTGCCGCCTTGTCGGTGGCAGTGACCTTGGTCTACGGGCGCCCGTATGCGGGCGACCGGGGCATGCTCGGGGGCGGTGAAGTTTTTACCTTGGGTTTGTTTTCCCTGCTCGGCATGTTTGTCATGATTTCCGGCAACCATTTTTTGGTGCTTTATCTGGGCCTGGAGTTGCTGACCCTTTGCAGCTATGCCTTGGTGGCCTTGCGTCGGGACCATGCCAACGCCACGGAAGCCGCGATGAAGTATTTTGTCCTGGGCGCTTTGGCCAGCGGTTTCTTGCTCTACGGTTTGTCGATGTTGTATGGCGCGACCGGCAGCTTGGAGTTGGGCGCTGTGTTCAAGGCCGTGGCCTCGGGCCAGATCAAACACCAAGTGATGGTCCTGGGCTTGGTTTTTGTGGTGTGTGGCTTGGCCTTCAAGCTCGGGGTGGTGCCGTTCCACATGTGGGTGCCTGATGTGTACCAAGGCGCGCCCACTGCGGTGACTTTGATGATCGCTGCGGCGCCCAAATTGGCGGCCTTTGCCATCACCATGCGTTTGTTGGTCGAGGGCTTGCTGCCCCTGGCCATCGATTGGCAGCAAATGCTGGCTGTGTTGGCCGTGGCCTCATTGTTGGTGGGTAATTTGGCCGCCATTGCCCAAACCAATATCAAGCGCATGTTGGCTTTTTCCACCATTTCACAGATGGGCTTCATGTTGCTCGGCTTGCTCAGCGGCGTGGTCAATGGGGGCACCAGCAGCGCAGCCAACGCCTATAGCTCGTCCATGTTTTACGTGGTGACCTATGTGCTCACCACCTTGGCCACCTTTGGGGTCATCTTGTTGTTGGCGCGTGACGGCTTTGAGAGCGATGAAATCGCAGACTTGTCTGGCTTGAACCAGCGCAGCCCCTTGTACGCAGCGGTGATGGCCGTTTGTTTGTTTTCCCTCGCCGGTGTGCCCCCCATGGTGGGCTTTTATGCCAAGCTGTCGGTGCTTCAAGCCTTGGTATCGACCGGCAGCAGCTGGGCTTTGTGGTTGGCGGTGTTTGCGGTGATGATGTCCCTCATCGGTTCCTTCTATTACCTGAGGGTGGTCAAAGTGATGTACTTTGACCCGCCCTTGACGGCCACCACCGTATCCGCCCCCTTGGATGTGCGCGTGGTATTGACCATCAATGGGGCTTTGGTCTTGCTGCTGGGCTTGATGCCCGGTGGGTTGATGACGCTGTGCGCACAAGCCATCGTGCGCACCCTGGGCAGTTGAGGTCGCGCTGGGCCCTTGTTGGGTACCACGGGGCTTGAACATGGCTGATGAACACCTGATCGAACACCGCATCGACAGCCAAGAGCTGTTCCAGGGGCATTTTTTGCATGCGTTCAGAGATACCGTTCGCCTGCCGACGGGAGGCACGGCCACACGCGAATATGTGACCCACCCCGGCGCGGTGATGATCATTCCCTTGCTGGACGATGATCAGCTTTTGATGGAGCGCCAATACCGCTATCCGATGCAGCAAGTGATGCTGGAGTTTCCGGCCGGCAAGCTGGATGCTGGCGAATTGCCCCTGAATTGCGCCCGCCGCGAGTTGCGCGAAGAAACGGGGTTCAGCGCCACCCATTGGGCGCATGCGGGTGTGATGCACCCGGTGATCAGTTATTCCACCGAGTTCATTGACATTTGGTTTGCCCGTGGGCTGAGCCCCGGCCCTAGGAAGCTCGACGAGGGTGAGCACCTCGATATCTTGACCATGGGCGTGGCTGAGTTTTTTGCCGCCTGTCAGCAAGGTTTGATCACCGATGCCAAAACCCTGACGGGTGCTCTGTGGCTGCAAAACCACCTCAACGGCCAATGGCCCTTGGCTTGGCAAGCGGCCCAAACCAATGGGCTGTGACCTGACGCTTCTTGCCGGATAATTGGGGCCATGAAAGTCCTCGATCTCCAGTGCCAGCACGGCCATGCCTTTGAAGGTTGGTTTGGCTCTGAAAGCGATTTTCAAACCCAACTCTCATCGGATTTGGTGGCCTGCCCCTTGTGCGGCGACCACCAAGTGGCCAAGTTGCTCAGCGCCCCTCGCCTGAACCTGAGCACCTCGTTTCGCGAACCTGCAGCGGTGTCTGAGAGCACCGCTGTGGCGCCTGTGGAACCTGCACACGATCAGCATTCCGGCACCATGGCCCAGTTGAATCAAAACTGGATGAAGGTGGTGCAGCACGTGCTGCAAAACACCGAGGACGTGGGGTCTGGTTTTGCCGAAGAGGCGCGCAAAATTCACTATGGTGAAAAACCCGAGCGCAATATTCGGGGCCAAGTCACGGCCACAGAGTCACAGGCCTTGCACGAAGAAGGCATCGCTGTGGTCAGCTTGCCCATGCCGGCCGCACTCAAAGGCTCGGTTCACTGACCGAGCTGCCAAGCCTGGGGCTGAGCGGGTGACAAAACCTGGGCCAGTACCTGGTCGATCGCATCGGGTGCGTCACACGCCACGGTGGTTCTTTCGGGCATTCCCCTGAGCCAAGTCAGTTGCCGTTTGGCCAATTGCCGCGTGGCGGCCAAAGCCGTGCTGCGCCATTGGGCCAAACCTTGTCGCAAATCTGAGTCAGGGTGGTGCAGGAAAACCTGTGCAGCCGGTGGTTGGAGGGTGCCGTTCAACAGGGGCACGGCCAGCGTGGTCAGCAGCTGCTCATCGGTCCAACCCAAAGAGTGCCATTGGTCAATCATGGCCCAAGCTTGCCGGTAGCCCACGCAGCGCATGGCCGGGGCGTCCTCATGCCAGCCAGGCGCAGCGCGCAAGCGCAAAACCTCGGCCAGAAAACCTTGGTCCCACATCTGGTCAAAGCGGGCCTCAATGCGCTGGTGCAGCCAAGCGCGCTGATGCGGCTCCAGCGACAACAACAAAGCGCGTCGACCTTGGGCATCGCGCAGTGAACTGCCCTGTGGGGATGCTGTTCGAGGGCTGAAGTGTGCCGACAAAGCTTTGCCGCTGATGCGCCACACCTCCAACGCCCGACCGATGCGCTGCGCATCCATGGGTGGCAAGCGTTGGGCGGCCTCGGGGTCGACCTGGGCCAGCAAGGCGTGCATCGCGGGCCACCCCTCGCGCTGGGCTTGGGCCGCGATGTCGGCGCGGATGATTGCATCTGACGCGGGCATGGGGTCTAGGCCATCGATCAAGGCCTTGAAATACAGCATCGTGCCGCCCACCAACAAAGGCAGCCGACCACGCTGTTGGATGTCCGCAATCAGGTTGGAGGCAGCGCGCACAAAATCGGCGGCGCTGTGCAAGTCCAGTGGGTCGCAGACATCGATCAGGTGGTGCGGCACCTGCGCCCGTTCGGCCTCACTGGGTTTGGCACTGCCCACATCCATGCCGCGGTAGACCAGCGCCGAGTCCACGCTGATGATCTCCACGGGGATGCGTTGCGCCAAGGCCATGGCGGCAGCCGATTTGCCGCTGGCTGTCGGGCCAGACAAACCCACCCAGTCCCAAGGCCATGGCCAGGGGCCGTGGGCAGCCGCCAAGGGTGCGTCACTGGCCATCCAGGGTTTTGTCCTTTTGAATCAGCACCCAGGCGACAAAAGCCACGGCCACGCACCAAAACAAAATGCCGTTGGCCATGGGGAACACCGTGCCATCCATGCTCAGGCCCAGCCAGGTGCCACAACCAAAGGCCACCAGCATCATCAAAAACCCACCCATGGCCGAGGCGGCCCCGGCGGCGTCCGGAAACGGGCCCACGGCACCGGTTTGTCCAATTGGTTGATGCACCCCATGGGCCAGCATGATCAACATGAAAGGCAAGATCAGACCGGGCACACCGGTGGCTGGGAAATGCGCGCA
>CAMDJU010000057.1 GCA_945900695.1 Bordetella parapertussis
GTCAATCCCCAGTGGCGCGGCAAGGCCAGATAGGCCGCAGCCTCACTCAAGGCCACTTCCAGCAGCACCCCTTTGCCCTGGCTTCGCCCCGGTTGGGCGCGCAGCATCAAGGCTTTGAGAACCGCTTCGCTGGCCATGAGAGAGCCCCCCATGTCGGCAAACAAACTCGCCGGCAACTGCAAGCCATCGACCAAGCCCTGTTCGGCCACATAGGTCAGGTCATGCCCGGGCTCTTCAGCGCGCGCACCTGGGGCCCCCACGATGGCCACACAACTCAGTGACGGGTATTGCCGCTGCAAAGTTTTCCAGCCCAAGCTCAGCTTGTTCAAGGCAGAGGGCCTGAAAGAGGTGATCAGGACATCGGTGTTGCGCAACAACCGCGCCAAGACCGCTTGGCCTGGGCTGCTTTTGAGATCGGCTTGCACCGTTCGCACCCCTTGGTGCATGGTTTGGTAAGCCACGGGACGGTAATGGGCCATGGGGTCGCCACTGGCGCTGGCGGCACCAGGCGGGGCGGGCGGTTCGAGTTTGGTGCAATGCGCGCCCATGCCATGCAAGCGCATCAAGGCAGCAGGTCCTGGCAGATTCAGGGCCAGGCTGAGCACACGCACGCCGCGCAAAACGCGCTGTTGACGGTGGGAGGATGTCAAGCCCTCTGCCGAGGTGGGTTTGGGTTTGGACATGGTTCAGTGTTGTGCAAAGTCCAGCGGCAGGCCCACATAGTTTTCTGCCAGGGCGGTGGAAGCAGCGCGGCTGTTGACCAAATAATGAAGCTCGGCGTCTTGCATTTTTTGGCCGAACGCACCATTGTCGGGGAAGCGGTGCATCAAATTGGTCAGCCACCATGAAAAACGCTCGGCCCGCCAGATGCGGGCCAGGCAGCGATCTGAGTAGGCGTCGATGCCCGCATCGCTGCGTTCGCCGTAGTGTTCGATCAAAGCGGCACTCAGGTATTTGACGTCGGAGGCAGCCAGGTTCAAACCCTTGGCCCCGGTGGGTGGCACGATGTGCGATGCGTCTCCGGCCAAGAACATGCGGCCAAATCGCATCGGCTCGGCCACATAGCTGCGCAAAGGGGCAATGCTTTTCTCAATCGATGGGCCGGTGATGATTTGTTCGGCCAGGGCGGGGTCGAGGCGGCGGCGAATGGCGTCCCAAAAGCGCGCATCGCTCCAGTCGCTGACCTGGTCGCTCAAGGGGCATTGCACGTAATACCGGCTGCGGGTGAGGCTGCGCATGCTGCACAGGGCAAATCCTTCTTCGCTGTTGGCATACACAATGGCGTGGGGAGAGACAGGTGGCACATCGGCCAAGATGCCCAGCCAACCAAACGGGTAAACCCGTTCAAACTCTTGCAAACTGCCATCCGGCACACTGGCGCGGCACACGCCGTGAAACCCATCACATCCGGCAATGAAGTCGGCATCGATGCGCTTGGTTTCGCCCTCGTGTTGGCACAGCACATAGGGGTGGGGCCCATCAAAGTCATTCACGCTGACATCTTCAGCGCTGTACCAGGTGGTCAAACCCGCTGCATGGCGGGCGTTCATCAGGTCGCGGGTCACTTCGGTCTGGCCATACGCGGTGACAGACTTGCCGCCGGTCAAACCGGTGATGTCAATGGCGTGGCGTTGGTTTTGAAACACCAACTCAATGGCATGGTGGGGTGTGCCGGCTTGGGCCACGGTGGCCCCCACACCGGCTTCGTGCAGCAAATCGAGGGTGACTTGTTCCAAGATGCCCGCGCGAATGCGGCCCAGCACATAGTCGCCGCTTTGGCGCTCCACAACGATGTTGTCAATGCCAGCTTTGTGCAGCAAGGCGCCCAACAACAAACCGGATGGGCCCGCGCCCACGATGACCACTTGGGTGCGCACAGCGTTTGTCATGCAAAGTTCAGTTCAAATGAAAAAAGGATCGGCAAATCAATGATTGATGATTTTGGCCAAGAAATCTTTGGTGCGTTCATGTTGGGGATGATCAAAAAAGGCTTGGGGCGAATTTTGCTCCACGATTTGACCTTGGTCCATGAAGATCACCCGGTCGGCCACGGCTTTGGCAAAGCCCATTTCATGGGTCACGCACAACATGGTGATGCCTTGTTCGGCGAGTTCCACCATCACGTCCAAGACCTCTTTGATCATCTCTGGGTCCAGCGCCGATGTGGGCTCGTCAAACAACATCACCTGGGGTGTCAGGCACAGCGCGCGCGCAATGGCCACCCGCTGCTGTTGGCCGCCTGAAAGTTGTAACGGGTATTTGTGGGCTTGCTCGGCAATGCGCACCCGCTCGAGTTGCTGCATGGCGCGCTCGGTGGCCGCTTCGACCGAGAGCTTGCTCACCTGGATGGGGGCCAGGGTGAGGTTTTCCAGCACGGTCAAATGGGGAAACAAATTGAATTGTTGAAACACCATGCCCACTTGCTTGCGCACCTGATCGATGGCGCGCAAATCTTCGCCCAACTCGATACCCGCCACAGTGATGCGGCCTTGTTGGTGCTCTTCCAGGCGGTTGATGCACCGAATCAAGGTGGATTTGCCCGATCCCGATGGGCCACAAATGACAATGCGCTCGCCCTTGCGAACCTGCAAGTCAATGTCACGCAGCACATGAAATTGACCAAACCATTTGTTGACTTTTTCGAAGGAGACGATGGCCTCTGAGCTCATGGTGGTGGGGTCCTTGGTGGCAGGGTTTTCAGCGTGCTTGGCTGCGTTGCAGCTGATGTTCTACCCACAAGCTGTAGCGCGACATGGCAAAACAAAATGCAAAATAAATCAGGGTGATGAACAAATAGCCTTCAATTTTGAACGGGCGCCACAGGGGGTCGCCACTCAGGGCCAAGCCCAAAGCGCCAGAGAGTTCATACAAACTGACGATGGTGACCAAGGAGGTGTCTTTGAAAATGGCGATGAAGTTGTTCATGATGCCCGGCACCACATGGGCCAGGGCCTGGGGCAAGATGATGATTCTTTGGGTCTTCCAGTAACCCAAGCCCAAACTGGCCGCAGCCTCGTATTGGCCTCGGGGGATGGCTTGCAAACCGCCACGCACAATTTCTGCGGTGTAGGCGGCCGAAAACAATGTGATGCCCACCAAAACACGCAGCAACACATCGGGCGTGGTGCCCGCGGGCATGAGCAGGGGAAACATGAAGCTGGCCATGAACAACACAGATATCAAGGGCACGCCCCGGACCAATTCGACATAGGTGACGCAAATGGTTTTGATGGCCGGCAAATCACTGCGTCGACCCAGCGCGACCAACACGGCCAGCGGAAAGGCCAAGGCAATGGACAGGGAAGACAACATCAAGGTCAATGGCAACCCGCCCCACTGATCGGTGGGCACAGGGCTCAGCCCCAATGAAAAGCCAAACAAGCGCCCACCCATCAGGCCAAAAAAAGCCAACCACACCGCCACCCACGCCCACAGCAAGCCGATCCGCCAAAAAGCCCGCATGCAGCTGACCACCAACAAGGACACCAACAAGACACAAGCCACCAATGGGCGCCATTGTTCTGCAAAGGGATAACGGCCAAAAATGATGATGCGGTATTTTTCACTCACCACGCCCCAGCAAGCGCCAATGCCACGGATGGATTGGCAAGCATCCGCGTCGGGCCTGAATTGCGCATGCCACACCGCCCATGACCACAACTGGGGCAGCAGCCACAAGCCCAGCAGCAACAGGGACACCGTGGTCAGCGTGCTGGTGCGGTTGGCAAACAGGTTTTGGCGCAGCCACAAGCGCCAAGAGGTGTGGCTCACCGGCGGTGTTTTGGGGGCGATGTTTTGCAGCGAGATGGCCATCTTCAACGTTCTCGAATGGCCATGCGCTGGTTGAACGCGTTCATCAGCGCAGAGGTGCCCAGGGACAGGCACAAATACACCGCCATGATCAGCGCAATGCACTCCACCGCCCGACCTGTTTGGTTCAGTGCGGTGTTGGAGATGCTGACCAAATCGGGGTAGCCAATGGCCACCGCCAAAGAGGAGTTTTTGGTCAGGTTCAGGTATTGATTGGTCAGGGGCGGGATGATGACCCGCATGGCCTGGGGCAGCAGCACTTGGCGGGTGGTTTGCCAATTGGACAAACCAATGCTTTTCGCGGCCTCGAGTTGGCCGCGTGGCACCGACACAATGCCAGCACGCACCACCTCTGCCACAAATGCCGAGGTGTAAAAACTCAAGCCCAGGGTGATGGCCAAAAATTCGGGGGTCAGGCTGATGCCTTGGGTGATCTCGCCGTCAAACCAAATGGGGACATCCCACACCAGGCCATGGACAGATGGGTCCCACACGGGAACAGGAAAAGAAATCCCGTTTTTGCTGAGGTAAAACCAGTCATTGAAGTGCAGCGGACTTTGGCTGTCGGGCATGAACTCGACCAGCAACACATACCAAATCAGCAACTGCAGCAACACAGGCACATTGCGAAACAATTCGGTATAGGCGTAGCCCAGGCCCCGGGCCAGTGCGTTATGCGAGACACGCCCTACGCCGATCAAGGTACCCAAAATCGTGCAAAAAGCGATGCCCACCACCGACACCCGCAAGGTGTTGAGCAGGCCAACAAAAAAGGCGCGCCAGTAAGGCTCACTGGAGTCGAAGGCGATCATCGACTCGCCAATGTCGAAGCCGGCATTGGCCCACAAAAAGTCAAACCCGCTTTGGATGCCACGCGCTTTCATATTGGCCAAGGTGTTGCTGAGCAACCAAGCCAGCAGCAAAACCAAGCCCAACAGCAAAGCCAACTGGTAGAGCCAGCGACGCGTTTGTTTCTGGTGCCAAAAAGAACTGTTCATGCCAAATAAAAAGGATGGCCCCAGCAGAGGCCATCCTTTAACGGGTGATCAGCGAATCGGCGGGGCGTATTGCAAGCCACCTTTGGCCCACTGGGCGTTGGGGCCACGCTTGAGGGCCAAGGGGGTTTTTTCACCCACATTGCGCTCAAAAATTTCACCATAGTTGCCGCTGGTGGTGATGGCGCGCACCAACCATTCGCGGTCCAGGCCCAGCAATTTGCCCGTGTCGTCGCTCTTGCCCAGCAAGCGCATGACCACCGGGTCGGTGCTCTCGGCCTTGAGTTTTTCGATGTTGGCGGCTGTGATGCCGTATTCCTCGGCTTCCACCAAGCCGTAAATCACCCATTTCACAATGGCAAACCATTCGTCATCGCCACGGCGCACCAATGGACCCAGGGGTTCTTTGGAGATCAACTCGGGCAGGATGGCGTGTTCTTTGGGGTCTTTGGCTTCTTTGGAGCGGATGGAGGCCAAGCCAGACGCATCGGTGGTGTAGGCCTTGCATCGACCTGCAAAGTAGGCGGCATTGGCAGCCTCGAGTTTTTCGAACACCACGGGCTTGATGGCCAGGTTGTTGGCTTTGGAGAAATCGGTCAGATTTTTCTCGGTGGTGGTGCCAGATTGCACGCAAACGGTGGCGTTTTTCAACTGTTTGGCGCTTTTGATCCCACCCTTGACCGGCACCATGAAACCTTGACCGTCGTAAAAGGTGACGGCGGTTTGGTGCAAACCCAAAGACGCGTCGCGCGTCAGGGTGAAGGTGGTGTTGCGTGACAACATATCGATCTCACCCGACTGCAAGGCCGTGAAGCGTTGGGGGGCCGACAAAGGCACATAGCGAACTTTGTCACCGCTGCCCAATACAGCTGCAGCCACCGCACGACAGACGTCCACGTCCAGACCTGTCCATTTGCCTTGGCTGTCTGCCGCACCAAAACCGGCCAAACCGGTGTTGACGCCGCAGACCATTTGGTCGCGCTGCTTGATCGTGTCCAGCGTTTTACCGGCCCAAGCTTGGGTTGAGAACAAAACCGACAAGCCAAGGGCAGCGGCACCGCCAAGAGCGGCTTTGATGGGTGAGCATTTCATGAACGATCCTTCGTAAAGTGAATTTCAGATGACATTGTGCTTCAAAAGCATTCGTCCGCAGCCCGCTATCATTTTGGTGTGGTCTTTCAATCCCTGGGTGTGGTTTCGAAGCTCTGCAACGCGATGGCTGCAAAAAATAATGGACCAGAGAAGCGATAGGCGCCAGCTGGCATTAGAATGACCTGATCGGGGCGTAGCGCAGTCTGGTAGCGCATCTGGTTTGGGACCAGAGGGTCGTAGGTTCGAATCCTATCGCCCCGACCATTGAGCAAAAGGCCCTTCACAGGGCCTTTTTTTCATCCGTCTGCCCGTAGCTCAGTTGGATAGAGCAACAGCCTTCTAAGCTGTGGGTCGGGGGTTCGATCCCCTCCGGGCAGGCCAAAACGACCTTTCATACACCCTCAAATAGTCTCGAAGCCCAATTGATACAAAGGTTTATAGAGACTTTGTGGCATCTTGCTGTTGATTTGAAGGTCTTAAAAAGTCGCCATCTTGAATGGCTTTGAGGTTTTTCGCACCAGCTAAGCCCATGACGCGATCAAGCTCGTTGTTCAACAAGTCCACGACCCATTCCACCCCTTCTTGCCCAGCGACAGATAAGCCCCACAAATGGGGGCGGCCCAACAACACCGCTGTGGCACCCAAAGCCATTGCTTTGAATACATCACTACCCCGGCGCACGCCGCCATCCAGCAACACCGGAACGGCACCGTTGACGGCTTGAACAATGGCGGGCAGGGCCCGCGCACTGGCCATGGCGCCGTTGAGTTGCCTGCCGCCATGGTTGGAGACGATGAGGGCATCGATCCCGTGCTTGACAGCCTCAGACGCTTCATGGGGATGAAGAACGCCTTTCAAAATCAATTTTCCTTTCCAGTGGTCGCGCAACATGACCACGTCCTGCCAGGACATGCTGGGGTCCAGCAAAGAGCCCATGCGGGCCGCCAGTGCGGCAACAGACTCAGTCACATTTGATTGAACATAATTTCCAAAGGTGACTTTAGACAACTCATGGCGCATGGACCACCACCAGGCCGGCTTTTGGGCAAACGCCAACATCTGGGCGAAATCAAATCGCGGCGGAATGGTGAACCCGTTGACCAAGTCGCGCTCACGCTTGCCAATCATTTGGTTGTCAATGGTCAACACCAAGGCATCAAAGCCACTGTCTTGCGCACGGGTGGCGAGTTCGCGGGTGAAGCCTCTGTCTTTGTAGATAAAAACCTGCATCCATTTCATGCCATGGTGTGACTGAGCCAGTTGCTCCAGCGTGCATACAGAACCATGACTCAGGCAGTAAACAGTACCCTTTGCTGCTGCTGCTTTTGCACTTTCAATCTCGCCTTGGGGCCAAAATAAGCCAGCAAGCCCGGTGGGGCCAAGCAGCAAGGGACTGCGCAATGTATGCCCAAATAAGGACACAGAGAGGTCACGTTCAGCTGCGCCATTCAAGGGCTGGGGAAGTACATCCCATGACAGAAAGGCTGACTCGTTTTGGCGCAATGTGTCTTCGTCTTCAGCGCCACCATCAATGTAGTCAAAAATAGGTCGAGGTAAGCGTTTTTGCGCCATGCGGCGCAGGGCCGCAACGCTGTAACCGTCACGTTTCAAGTCGTGGTTCATCGGATAAATGAATGTTGAGTACCGAGTTAGGCTTTCAAAAAGTCAGGCAGGCGCGCGCCCTGGCGTACAGATTCATCGGCTGCTGCCTCGTCAGCACGAATGGTGGGTAGCTTGGCAAGCACAGATGCCAGCATTTCTTTAGGAATGATGACCACACCATCTAGATCTGCGACAACAATATCGCCACTGCTGACAACATGACCGGCAATGTTCACAGGCATACCGATCGTCCCGGGTCCATTGCGATGGGGAGAGTTCGGCGTCACGCCCATTGACCAAGCTGGCAGTCCGACAGACTTCAAGCCCACCAAATCACGCACGCATCCATCTGTGACAAAGCCGACTGCACCTGAATTTTTGGCCATGCCCAGCACCAAGTCTCCAGTGACGGCACATCCTGTAAAACCATCTGCGCCGACCATCAGCACATCCCCAGGCTGCACGTGCTGCAAGGCACACATCAAGGCCAGGTTGTCTGCCGGGCCGGCATGGCATGTCAAGGCAACGCCGCAAAATGCATATTGCTCGGCGATGCTTGGGTGGATGCGGTAATCCAATGCCCCCGTGCCTCCCATTGCGTCCACAATAAAACCAGTGGGGGTACCAATCAGTTGCGCCACCAGTTTGGCATCCGGGCGCTGAATGGCTTGAGTTTGGAGATTCGGTACTTCTTCAATCATGTCAACACTTTCTGTGATTTTTAAAAGAACAATGCCGACTCATTTGATAACCAATCTCAATCCTTGTCAAACCAAGCCTGTCCATGCATTGGGAGTGTTCGGTAGCGCCTCTGGCTTCAAAGTAACACGCCAGCAAGGCGCCAATTGCCAGCGTAGCTTGCAGGACGCGGAGATATCTTGACTGTCACGGTGACGTGCTTGGGTAAAATTGCACAGAGAATTTGCGTGTCTCAGGGCTAACCCTGGTTGGTACTTGGTTTTAATGTTCAGGACTATTCGCCACGAAAGGCTTTTATGAACCATCTCGCTCTAGGTCGTTGTCTGGTCGCTTTTATGGCGCTGTTTGCATTCAACATGCCAGCGCATGCGCAAACTTTCCCCACCAAGCCCATTACCTTGGTGGTGCCTGCCCCACCGGGGGGCGTGGTGGATGCGACCGGTCGACTTTTGGGTGAGGCCATGTCGCGTCAGTTGGGCCAGCCCGTTGTCATTGACAACCGCGGTGGCGCCAGCGGCAATATTGGCTACAGCCACGTTGCTCGAGCGACGGGAGATGGCTATACCTTGCTGACGTCCTACTCCGCATTTCATCTCGGCAACCCATCGCTATTCCCCAAACCAGGCTGGGCCCAGAGCGACTTTGTACCCATCGCCATGGCAGCCGTGGCGACCAACGTGATTGCGGTGCATCCTTCGATACCGGCCAACACCTTGGGGGAGTTGATTGCCTACCTCAAGAGCAACCCGGACAAGGTGTCCTATGCTTCCCAGGGCTCGGGCTCTTTGGCCCACGTAGGCACCGAAATTTTCAAGGCCCAGACTTCAACCAGCATATTGCATGTGCCGTATAGAGGCTCAGGCCCGGCCATTCAGGACATGCTGTCTGGTCAGGTGCAGTTGTTCATCACCACGCCACCCTCAGTGATGCAGCACATCCAGTCCGGGAAGCTCAAGGGCATAGCCGTGACTGGAAAGTCACGTCATCCCGGTCTACCGCAGGTTCCAACCACCGCTGAGGCAGGTCTGCCTGGGTTTGAACTCGAGGGATGGGTGGCCTTATTTGCCCCGGCTGCCACACCGGTCGAGGTGATCAATCGACTGGCTGCGGCCGCCAAAGCGTCCGTGGAGGCTCCGGAGGTGATTTCCAAGGCAAGGGCCGCTGGGCTTGAAATACGCTTTCTTCCTCCCGCCGCCCTGCAAGACTTGGTCCGGGCAGAGACTGCCGGCTGGGCCAACACCATCAAAAGTGCCAACATCACGGTCCAATAAAGCTTTGGCGAAAACTGCCGCCCGTGGTGAGGAGTCTGGATGATCAGCACTCAATTTTGGCATCAGGGTCGAATGTTGCTCACGTTCCAACTGGGGTGCCATTTGATCAACGCAGTCCGTCGCGTGCCGCGATCTCCGAAGCCTTGAGCCCGCCCAACCTGGCGTGCAGCCTGCCCCGGGTAGCGAGGGCAAAAGCCACAATGATTTCATCTGGGTTAGGCCCATCGTGAAAAGTGGCCGTCACCGTGTCGTAGTGCGAGCGCACATACAACGCATCGCGGTGGGCCAAGGGAATGTCGATCGTGCAGCCAGGTCCGCCCCGTTTCCCTGTTGAAGGGACCCAAGCCAGCCCACCGCCCAGCAGTTCACGCAACGGGTCCATCATCGTCGCTGTCAGAAAAGCGTTGCCGTGCTCGTATTCGCCCGCTGTTCCGACGATGCAAGCTTTGCCATAGCCCTCAAAGGCCTGTCCTCTCAGCGCTTGCAGTGCTCGCCGCCCGATCTCTAGCCCCAGCGCTGGCGAACGTTGGACCACATCATTCAGGTCGGGCGTGAATGGTTTGTTGGCATAGGGGTTGTGCAGGCATGCTGCAATGACGATCTTGCGCAGCGGTTCGCCATCGGCAGCCTCTCCGCTCTCGCTGACAAGGGTTTCGTCTTCTTGGGTGTACCAGCGCCGAACACCAAATTCTGTTGCAATGTTTTGACTGATGGGCATTTTGGGCATCCTGAAAAGCTGTCAATGCGCCATGCCACTGAAGTCATGCGGCACCCGGTTTTGCGACACCCGCACAGTTTTCATCGGTGCAGGGGTGTTGCGGCTGCGCCCCACAAAGCGGGGTACGCCGTCGGTGATGACGGCCGCGACGGCAGCAATATCGCCATTGGTCAGAGAGGCCAGCGCATCGTTTTTAGAGCCGCCAACGCAGGCATCAATGATCACCACGTCTGCATCCCGCCCCGGTGCGATGAAGCCCGAATTGCGCTTGTAAACGCGTGCGTTGTTGCCCGTGGCCGCCGCGATGGCCATTTCCACGGGCATATCGCCCAAGCTGGCCAGATGGCTGATGGTGTACATCAACCCCAGTGGCATGATTCCAGAGCCGGTGGGCGTGTCGGTGGCGATCAAAAAGCGGTCGAAAGCTTGGGCCTCGCGAACCAACTTGCCCAGCCACAGCGTGGTGCGCAGGTTACCGGCTGTGCACACTTGCAAGGCAATCTGCGACTCATTCACCAGCCTGGGGTAGTCCGCATCGGGCATGGCCACCGGGCCGCCATTGGTATGAAACGACACATCGGGTTGCATGTCCAGAAGGTGGTCGGCCCAGATGCCCGATGACCCTGGGATCGATGATCCGCCCGTGTGCACCAGCGTGATCATCCCGTGCTTTTTGGCTGCAGCAATCATGGGTGTGTATTCGTAAGGCGTTTTGACCGAGCCAAACCCAGCTTTGGCCAGCCACACGCCTTGGCGGGCGATGTCGGCAAAGTCCTGCTCCACCAGGCCAGGCTCCAGGATGACCGCGCCCGCCCACACCCGCATGCCCCCCGGGCGGTAAGACTCAAAGCATTTCATCGCCGCCACGGCCAGTGCCTTGACCCCATCGGGGTCTTTGGGGCGACCGGGCACATGTACCTCCGAGGCGCTGATGGCTGTGGTGACGCCCCCATGCACATAACTCTCCAAGAAGCCAACTGTTTTTTGTCGGGGCGTGTAGTCACCAAACGTGTTGTGCACTTGCGAGTCGATCAAGCCGGGGATGGCTGTTGCGCCACCGGCATCGATCACGACATCGCATGAGGGGAGTTCGCTGTCGGCCACTTGGCCCGCGTGGGTGATGACCCCGTTGTCCATCAAGATCGCATCGCCCTGCACAAATGGCTCGCGCCAATCCCCCGAGACAATCCGGCCTAAATTCACGATGGCGGTGCGCATAAAAACTTCCTTTGTTTCGAAAGATGAGTCGATGGATCGCATGGTAGGCGATCAGCGCATGAGTCATATGCGTTGGGATTGAATCGTGATGACCTATACACGGTGTGTTTTTTGGTTGCTTCATCCGCGTGGGATGAGTTGCAACAAATATTTGCGTTACACTCAATTGTTTCGATATCCAAGGCCTAGATAACCGTTTGCATATTTTTATTAAAATTAGTATTAATATTTATACCCTCATTTGCCTTGGTATTATTCAAAAAATTAATATTATTTAGGTAATTTTTAGGAATTTTAATAATTTTCAAATAATAAGGGTAAATACATCTTTATTTTTTTTGCTAATTTGATTAAAGTATTAATGATTTTCATGAGCTTTTAAGAGCTCTTGCAAAAGTTTCAGGATGAAAAAGTCTCGTGAGAGTTAACGCTATCAGCATCAGTATCCAGAAGGGGCAACTCAATGAAATCAAAGTCCTCTTGCATCCCTGTTTGAGCCGGGTATGAAGCAAATACCTAAGCCGCATCAGGTGCTGATTTACGACCAGCAAGTCGAGCACGTGGGTGTTTTGTTGCAAGGACTCAACCCGGGTGTTGAGTCCGTGGGCTTTGGTGCAGGCAGCAATGTGGCCGGCACCCTAAACGATATTTTGTCTCGGCCTGAGCTAGAGCGCCTGGACATCGTGGCGCATGGAGAACCAGGCGCAGTCTTGCTTGGTGCAAATCGTCTGGATGCGGTGAACTGGGCCAGCCAGATACCCTCAGCCCTCCCGTTTCGTGAACACACACTTCAAATAAATTTTTGGTCTTGCCGAACAG
>CAMDJU010000058.1 GCA_945900695.1 Bordetella parapertussis
CGATGATTCCCTGCTCTTTCTTGGGCCGAGCGAGTAGGCCTCAGTTGCAATTGACTTATGCTTTGCAGAATCAGTTTATTGCAGTATTCTTAAATTAAATGCTTAATTAATAGAATATGCCATTTTCTAATTTTAATTTTTTTAAGAAAATATGTATTGCTTCGCTGGCATGCTTGGCTTTGCTGCTCATTTTTTTACGGTTTATCTTCCCCGCCCCGCCTCAACATTTGCGGATCGCAGCGGGATCACAAGGCAGCTATTCCCACGATGTTGCATCGACCTACAAGGCTGCCCTGGCCAAAGAAGGCATATCACTGGAAATCGTGCAGACCTTGGGTGCTTTGGATAACTTGCAACTTATCAATGCCGGCAAGGTGGATCTCGCGCTCGCGCACGATGGCTTGGTCCAAGCCAAGGCCGAACCTGAGCTTCGATCGCTGGGAAGTATTTCTTATGAACCCATTTGGGTCTTTCGCCGAAAAGGGACACCGGTACTCAATGACTTGACCCAACTCAAAGGCATGCGCGTGAATATTGGACCTGAAGGCAGCGGGGTCAGATTTCTGGCCCTCCAGCTTTTAAGCCTCTCGGGTGTCACCCCACAAAACACACAGTTTTTTGATGTGTCGACCATGGAAAGTATTGAGTTATTAAATTCCGGTCGATTGGATGTTGGTTTTTTTATGGATCCACCTGAAAACCAAAATATCAAGTCGCTGTTTACTAGCCAGGAAATTTTGGAGGTGAATCTAAAAGACGCAGATGCCTTTCATCGAAATCTCAGATATTTGCATGTCACGCCACTGGCACCTTCCACCATCGACATGGCATCTGCACAACCCGCGTCCGAATTTCGCACCGTGTCAGTCACCAATACCGTGGTTGTCAATCGCCAACTGCATCCGGCCATTCAGTATTTAATGCTCAGCATCATGGATAAATCACACCATGCCCCAAGCCTGATCAGTGCAGAGGGTGAATTTCCATCGGACAAAGATGTGGGGCTGCCTTTGAGTGACGAGGCGGAGATTTTTTACGAAAAAGGGATGCCTTTTTTATCGAAATATCTGCCATTTGAATTGGCCAGTATTGTTGAGCGATTGGCAAAGTCTTTATTGCCTTTTTTTCTTGTGTTTTTTCCAATGCTCAAATTTATTCCGTCCATCATGAAATGGCGCACCAGCAGAAAATTCTCCAAGTTATATGGTTCCCTGGTTGATGTGGAAACGCTCATGCGAACCCAAACAGATCAAATTTCGGTCGCTGAGTATGAAGCCATGCTGAACCGCATCGAAGAAAAAATCGCCCTAGAGAATTTATCTTTATCTTCATCAGAGGTGTATGTATTGCGAGAACATATTGAGTTGGTGAGAGGTCAAATTCAAAGGTTTACCCACCCCAAGCCAGTCAAAAGCACCTCAGCTTAAGATAACTATTCAAATTGAGCGCTTAAACGCCACGCATTAAATGGCTTTAAATGCATGGCATTTGAAGTAACTATTTTTTTGAGAATACTTCCACCTAAATTTAAATGCATAAACAAACTCACAAAAACTCAAAAGACGTTAATTTCACATAAAATCATTCATCGAGGCCTGTTTTAATCTATAAATGATCATTGGTTTAAGCTATTTGGACTGGATTTTCCTGTCCGTCCTCGTGATTTCTGTGATTATCGGGGCCTATCGCGGATGGCTCCCACAAGCTTTATCCATGTTGGGATTTTTGGCCGCATTTGTGGCGGTTGTTAAATTAGGCCCGACCATTGCGCGATGGTTGCCCTTAGGAGGGCCCGGAGAGTCTATTAGAGACAATATGGGCGCTTTGATCGCCTTGATTGGCACCTTAATTTTGGGTCACCAAGCTGTGGTTTTGCACAAAAAACTTTTCACGCGCAGCGGACCGCAACCTGCCCACAGAACGCTGGGCGGCGTTTTGGGCATGATTTCAGGCATTTTTGTGTTGCTGGCGGCGTCTGCCATCATCAATTTGTCTGAATGGCGCGATGCCACCTGGTGGGAAAATACAGTGGAGGCTGATGTCACCCATTACATCCTTCAAAACATGAAATCGAGTGTGCAAACGCCCTGACCCCGGTCTATTTCACAGACTCTTTCATGTATTCCTGCGTTTGCTTCACGGCCTTGTCCAACACGGAGGCCGCGCCACTGACGCCCACCGTTGCGACAAAAATACCCAAAAGAAAAGATATCAAATAGCCCATGGCCTTGCTTTCAGAGAAGGAAGAGATCAATAAAAACCTCTTGACCCCCAGAAGATCGACACGAACTTCTAAAACCTGATGCCCGAACTGTCAACGGGCTGGAATTAAACCCTTGCACCCGCCCATTGCGATGAGCCTTTGCATGCGTCAATGGGCCATTGAGCCGCTGTATCCATGAACAGCCTCGTAATTTTTCAGAAAATCATCTGGAGGTGGGCTTGAGGCCCATTGGTACAGGTTTTCATGCAATGTCGCGCCACTGGCGCTGGCGACTTGCACGTCCCAAGCCGAATCTTCGGCAATAAAGTCAATGTCCCAATAAAACTCACACAAGCTGCCCCACGGGTCTCGCACATAGTGAAAGTAATTGGAGCCGTAAATGTGGCGCCCCACACCCCAGCTGTCTTGGTAGCCCGCATCTATCAAGCGTTGGGCACACAATTGAATTTGATCCAAGTTGCCCATCTCCCAAGAGCAATGGTGCAAGCCAGGCGACTCGCTCAAAGCCAAGGCCAAGGTGTGGTGATCGCTGTCACCCGCACACCGCAAAAATGCAACCTCTTTGTCACCGATCCTGTCCGAGAGCTTCATTCCCAAAACCGTTGTGTAAAACGCCACCAATCGGTTCACATCCGTTGAAAACTTGAGCACATGACCGAGTTTTCTGGGACGCGCATCCACATGGCGGTTTGGCGCACCGCGCTCAGCAATGCGATGGAACACCTCTCCGGGGTGATTCAACTTGACCGGCTCGCGGCTTTGACTTGCACTTTCAGTCACCACAATATTCAACAGCATGCCATCTGGGTCACGCAACCAAAGGCTTTGCTCGGCTGCAACGTCTGCGCTTGCGCCCGCATGGGCGTGTTGAAAATCAATCTTTGTATCCGTGAGCGTTTTTAAAATTTGTGCATATCCCTTTTGATGAGTGGCCCAAGTCATCCACGCTATTTGTTTTTTGGGACCTTTGATCAAACGCAATTGATCCTGGTCGCGCCCATCACATTGAAAGACATAAGCCTGATCCTCCCGCCGAGAGGTCAGGCCCATGCAGGTGTAAAAGGCTTTCCCGACCTCCAAATCCGGCACAGATAGCGTCAGAGAATGCAAAGATTGAATCATGCTAGCCCCCTTTGAGTTGGTTGATATGGATCGATAAGCTCAGCAAAATTTTGAGCGCAAGCCAACACGCTGCCCTTGATCCACGTCAATTTCTTTGCATTCAAGCAAGTTTCATTACCGAACTACGCGTGTGCAGAGGCTTTCAGATCCAAGTCTTTGACCAACATATTGAGCGTGCATGACATCAGCGGGTTTTGAATGGGCTCAATGTGTTTTATGGTGTTTCTGTTCATCAAGTCTTGAACCGCATCAACGGATTGAAATCCAATTTCTACGATCACATCGGCGCTCAATCCCCATCCGGCCATTGACTCAGGGGGAAGGGGTCGGTTTTCAATCCAACTTTGAATACCCAAGTATTGTTGAGACAGCAGCAGCTCGCGGTGAACGCCCAGATGCTGATCCAGCTCGTCTACAGAACAACCTGGGTTGGCCTTGTAAATTTGAACCCATTTGACTGTGGGATTTTGCGAGCTGAAAACGACGTTTTCTAGGCACACCATCCCGTGCTGACTGACACGATCCACAAATGTTTCGTCTTCATCGGCCAGCAAAACCTCGCGCGCCTGTTGATTGGCCAGATGTTGTTGTCTCGACCAAGGGCTGTTAAAAAACACAATGCCCATGCCATCGTAAGCCCGACCTGAGCTTGGAAATCCGTCTAAAGCAACCCGGTCGCCATGAACATATCTGTCGACATGGGCCCAAGATTGCTCAGACATGAATCTCATGGCCAATTGGCCATGCTGCCGCCACCTTGCTTTGAATGCGTCACCGAGCCATTGTGGATGGCGCAAGGCAAAATAAATTCGCTTCGGACGAACTTGCCCAGACATGCTGTAAATCAGTTGGCGGCATGCGATGCTGCAAAGCGCCCTGCCCTTCGGCCAGATACAAATGCCCAACCCAAATGATGGCCATGCCCGTACAGCAAAAGCCCGCCTTGGCCCACAGACCCAGCGGCAAATAATCCAGCAATGGGTTGGCCATCGTTGCCAATGACTTCATGACGGTCACTCACTTGGAGGCCGCCATCGGTCAGCACCATATAGCTTTTGACCGGCCCCAAGGCGACAAAAGGCGCTTGGGTCAATGCTTGGGCACCTTGGCCGTTCTCTTGCAGGCTTTGACTCAAAATGCTTGGGTCCATTTGAAGTTGGAGAGCCAAATCTTCTATGGTTTGCGCTTGATGGTAGACATCACGGCGATTGCGTTGGTAGTCCGGCAAGTAAGCATGGGCAACGTTGGGTGCTGTTGACACGAAATGCGGCCAAGCCGTGAACCGACTTGCCATGTTGCCATCCAAAACGATGTATCCAATGCCTTGGTCTTGTTCAACCAGTGCCAGCGCTGGCTTGTTCATTTCGTCGACAAACCGCTTTCCTTGGCGATTGATGAGCACCCCGCCAGCTTTGAACAAGCCTGGGTCTGGCCCCAGTGCCGTGGTGATGAAGCTCATCAAAATTGGGCGCACCAGAAAATTGGGCAAATAAGTCATGGCCCAAACCGCCGCATGACCCAGCCAAGTTTGTGGCGGTAATTTGGCGATCCAAGTGGGGTTCGCCGGTGGGATAAAACGCATGATGGGCCCATGAACCAAATCCCCATTGACCACTTGCGCCCCAATGGCCATGGCCATGGCATGGCCATCTCCCGTGTTGGTGACATTGACCGCGTCACAGGCTGCTGCCGCGGAACTGGCCAATTGCGATTTCAATTCACGACCCCCACTGTAATCCCCGCTGGTCAACACCACTGCTTTGCGGGCGCGCAAGAAAATGTGTTCGCCATTCGCATCGATGGCCTCCACACCTTGCACGCGACCATTGGCATGTCGCAAGGAGGTGGCTCGCGTTGAAAACCTAAAACCCACACCCAATCCTCGACACAGGCGCCCCAGGTGATAGGGATAGGCTTTGGACCCAGGTACAACGTTGTGCATCCGAGGCAGTCGGTGAGGCGGTTCGCTGGCTGGGCCCAAAAAAACCAAGCCACTTTCCATCAACCATTCGAACATGGCGGGCGATTCATCCACCAAGATGCGCCGCAAGCCAAGGTTGTCGCGCGCCTCCAATGGACCGGCAAACTTGCCCAGGTCTTCAAAGTGCCAATCAGGGCAATCGTTATGGATGCCAGCTTTTTTTTGATGTCGCGTTTGCGTGGCCGAAACCGAACCTACCGACCATGCGGTGCTGCCGCCCAGTTGGGCATTTTTTTCGATCAGCAGCACCTGGGCACCATGGCGAGCGGCTTCACTGGCCGCAGCCAAGCCTGAGCCGCCACCGCCAATGACCACAACATCAAACGTCTCCTCTTTCATCGCACAGCCCTTTCATCCAATGTTGTTCGCCAAATCAGCGCACCGCTGATGTGTCCAGATCCAACACTTTCAGTTGAACCAGCATAACGGATGCATCTTGATCACATTACTGAAACTAAATAGGGAATACCCGCAATTGGAGTCTTGATCCTTGGTGCAATATTCATACAGGACATCAATTAATCAAACAGGAGAGCAATGTGCACCCATTCAACCAAGCTTTGAGGGTCATCGGTTTTGTTGTCAATATCGCAGCGTGTGCTATTGGCATGGGCTTACCTGGCCTGGCGATGGCCGATGGATATCCGACCAAACCGATCACGGTGGTGGCCGTCTCTCCGCCTGGGGGAGGAGACGATTTCACAGCCCGTTTATTTGCTCAACAGTTGCGTGAAAGCACCAAGCAAACGGTCATGGTGGAGAACATTGCTGGTGGTGGTGCAACCATCGCATATACAAATGTTGCAAGGTCTGCGCCAGATGGTCATCGTTTGTTGATCAGCAACAGTGTGCAAACTTCATTTCCTGCTCTGTACACCAATCTTCCCTTCGATCCCGTGGAGGGCTTTGAACACATAGGCTTGATTTTCAAGACACCTTTTGCGGTGACGGTATCGAATCGATTGAACGTCAAGACCCTGGCTGAATTCATACAGTTGGCCAAAGCCTCGCCAGGAAAACTTAATTTTGGTTCGGGAGGGTCTGGAACTGGAAACCATTTGGCCGGAGAAATATTCAAAAATATCACTGGCACCGATATCGTCCATGTGCCATTCAAGGGGGCTGGTCCCGCCATGGTTGCACTTTTGGGTGGGCAGATTGACGTGATGTTTGCAACCTTGACCACGGGTGGGTTGGCAGGACATCATGCATCTGGTGGCGTCAGGATTTTGGCCATTTCGGACGACCGTCGTGCACTGTCTTTGCCCTCCATTCCAACCGCTGCTGAGGCCGGACTGCCCGGATACATGACTTCAATTTGGTGGGCAGTATCTGCACCCAAGGGAGTGCCAGCCGATGTGGTGGAAAGGCTCAATCGGGAAATTAAACAAATGGTCAAATCACCTGCCGTGATACAGAGATTCAACGACATGGGCGCCATACCCTTGGGTACTTCAGCTGCAGAGGCCAAAGAGTTGATAGTCCGCGAAACCAAATCCATGTCTGCGTTTGTGACTTCCTTGGGCTTAAAGCCTTGAACCCCTTCACTTAACGACGGAATGCGCGAAGGGTAGAGCCCATTGATCATCCATTGACACCCTTGCTATGGCGAAGCAACCCAAGCCGACCATGACGTGCACAAAACGCCAATGGATGAACTGAAAGCACCCTGAGCTGCACTGATCGCGCCATCGTGATCGCAATTTGGTTGGCGAATCTCCACATGCAAATATACTTAACCTCATCGGCTTCCAGCTTTATCTTTTTTTTGCAAACATGAAAATATTGCAAGGCGATTATTCACCACTGGGTCATTCCCAATGGGCCTATATTGAAAAACAGAGCATTGAAGAGTTCACTGCGACCGATTGGGACATGCTTGAAATCCAACGAAAAAAATACATCGCGCAAGCTAAAACAGAGCACCTGATTCGCTTGCTAACGGTTAGCGCTGACGACGCTTCATTTGGTTACCGCGTCAATATGTACAGGCATGCGCTTCAGTCTGCAACCATGGCTTTGCGTGACGGCTTGTCCCAAGAGGATGTGGTGGTGGCCCTCTTTCATGACGTTGGTTACATCACCTCCTATAGCAACCATGGTGAATTTGCTTCTGTGCTTTTAGGCCCGCATATTTCCGAACGCAACCATTGGATGCTGCGCAACCATGCCGTATTTCAAAATTTTCATGCGCATCATTTAGCTGGCATTGATCGGCATGAACGTGAAATGTGGCGCGGCCACCCTTACTTTGATTGGACCGCTGAGTTTGTCAAAGTCTATGACCAATCCACCTGCGACCCGGCTTACCTTTGCGAACCCATCGAAACTTTTATCCCCATGGTTGAAGCATTGCTGGCTTGCGTGGCGCCCCCTCCATCCATGGACAAAGGCCATACCGTGAAAGCCAAACCAGAATAAAGACTGCCCAACGACGACATGCTTGGTGTGGAAGTGGAAACGCGCGGTTCTATACATCGACAGGGCCGCCTTTTTCATCCATACACCTTCAAGTAGCATAGACGCCAGATGTACATTTGCACCTCAATTAGGAGACTTCGATGAAAACATCCCTTCGTTCTTTTGCCAGCCTGCTTGCCTCAGGTTGCTTCACATTGGCGTCATTGGGCGTCCATGCCCAAGATTACCCCGTCAAGTCCATCACGATTGTGGTGGGCTACTCCGCTGGCGGTGGGGTTGACCAAATGGCTCGAATCTTGGCTGAAAAATTGCCCGCCGGGCTGGGCCAATCGGTGGTAGTGGAAAACAAGCCTGGTGTGGCCTCCATCATCGGCGCTTCTTATGTTGCTAAGGCCAAACCGGATGGTTATACATTGCTCATGGGCGCACCCGGACCGATTGTTTTCAACCATGTACTCAACGCCAAGCTGCCCTACGGACCCAATGATTTGGCACCGATTGCTTTGTTTGGCGATTCACCCTTGATGATCTTGGTCAATGCCAACAACCCAGCGAAAAATGTCGCTGAACTGGTGGCTGCATCCAAGCTAAACCCCAACCTCTCCAACTATGCCGCACCTTCATCTTCGTTCCAACTGATTAACGAGTTATTCAAAAGCAAGACAGGTGCGCGCTTCACTTACATCCCCTACAAAAGCACCACTGAGGGCATTTCTGCGGTGATCGCTGGGGACGTCACCATGGTGATGGCTGACGTGGGGCCGGCAACCACATTCCTGCAAAGCGGGCGAGTCAAAGCTTTGGCTGTGACCTCCACCGAACGCTTAAAAGATCACCCTAGCGTTCCAACCCTTCAAGAACTGGGCGTGGACATGAAAGCCTCTCTTTGGTACGGTCTGCTGGCCCCGGCAGGAACACCAGCACCCATCATCAAGCGTTTGAATGAAGAGGTCGTGCGCGTCATGGCCATGCCGGAAGTTCAAAAATCCCTGACAAGCAAGTCGGTCGTCACACTGACCAGCAAACCAGAAGAGTTTGCCAAGTTGATTTCCGCCGAAATTCAAATGTGGAAAAAGGTGGCTGAGGACAACAACATCAAGCCCAACTGAACGATCAAAGAAACTTATCGGGACCGATGCGCAAAACTGGTCAGTTGCACACCACCTTTGCAGCCGTGGGCTGAGCCCCTGGCGCCGCACTGGCGCCCAAGCCTCGAACCCTGCTATGGCCCTGGATGCACAGTCCAGGGCTTTTTCTTTGGCTGATGCATGCCGCCATGACAAGAGGGGTTTGTCCATGGCGCTTCACATCTGATATTGAGATGCCGAAGGGTTGAAGCCAATCGCACTCCATTTTTCTCACATTTGTTGGCTCATGAAAGACTAAAATGCTTTTTTATCAAATGGTTCAGGGTCAGTAGACCCATGGAGAACTGCCAATGTCCGACCTAAAGCCCAGAAGAAAAATGGCTGTGATTCTCGCTTCCGATATGGTCGGCTTTAGCAAGGCCATGGGCGACGATGAAACTGCAACGCTCAAAAAGTTAAAAGAATCCCGAGCCTTCATTGATAAATCAATTGCTTCGCATTACGGCCGTATTTTTAATACATCTGGAGATTCTGTGATTGCTGAATTCAGCAGCCCGGTTGATGCTGTCACAGCTGCCATTGAATTTCAAAAACTTTTGAAACAAAGAAACTCTGTCAATAAAGTTGAACATCAAGCTCTCTTTAGAGTGGGTATCAATCTGGGTGATGTCATCGTGCAAGGCAATGACTTGATGGGAGAGGGCATCAATATTGCTGCCCGATTGGAATCCATCGGGATACCTGGCGGCATTTGCATATCCAATAATGTCCACGCTGAGGTCCGTAAGCGGTTTGATAGCGTTGGCTTTTACTCTCGAGGCCTTCAATCACTCAAAAACATTGAAGATCCCATTGAGGTTTTTGACATCAGTTTAGATAAGTCGCCGATCAAGTACGAGGCTCCCAAACCAAGCCATTCACCCGCGACCCAAAGCGCACCACCAACCTCATCTGCCACCCCAGAGGTCACCAAAGAGATGAGAGGCATCATGCTCCAAGCATTGCAAGGCGATTTAGCTGCCTGTTACCAGTTGGGCTACATCTACGAAAATGGGGAAGGCGTTGCCACGAACGAGGCAGAAGCGGTTCGCTGGTACACCAAGGCGGCTACGAATGGCAGCCCAGAGTCTCAATTTAACTTGGCAATGATGATGGAACAAGGGCGTGGATGCCCGGTCAATTTGCGCAAAGCTTTTTTTTGGTACGAGAAAGCAGCCAACCAGGGCGACATAGAGGCCCAATTTAATTTGGGTGTTTGCCTCACTGCAGGAAAAGGCTGTGATGTGGACATCGTCCAAGCACACATGTGGTTTTCTTTAGCGGCCCGAAAGGGTGACTCGGACAGTATTTCCAATAGGGATATTTTGTTAAAACGACTCAAGCCAGAGCAAGTCACAGAATCCAAAAAGTTGGTGTCAGATTGGATTGCTCAAAACACCTGATTCAGTTTTGAAATGGGTATGGCCCTGATCCCCGCCACCCAGATTGATGGGGCAATGTCCGTGTGTTCTTCATGCCATGGCCACTTGATGAACATTTTTATGATTTTTTCAGTGATATGCTGCTGTAAAATTTTTTAAAATTTAAGGGTTAATTTTCATGGCGACAGTCAAACACATCATCGATCAAAAAACAAACATCATCTTCTCGGTGCGAAGCACAGACACCGTTGAAGATGTTCTGAAAATCATGCGTGATTTCCGCGTCAGGGCGGTATTGGTCATTGATGATGGTTCATTGATGGGGATCGTTTCACAGGGTGATTGCGCCATCAAGGTATTGCTGCCGCACAACAATCCCTCACAAGTGGTGGTCTCAAAGATCATGACACCTAACCCACTCACAGTGTCACTCTCAAACTCCTTAGAAGAGTGCATGGCCATCATGGTTCACAAGCACATCAGACATTTACCGGTACTTGAAAACAGTAAAGTGATTGGCGTCATTTCTGTGGGTGACCTGGTCAAAAACATCATTGAACAACAGGGCAATCAAATCAAGTTTCTTGAAACTTATATCAAAGGGCATGGTGCTTGACCGCATGGGGGTGACGGTCAGCGTGTCATGTAGATTGGCCAGCCATCTGTTCATTCATCATGCCACTCCTCAGTTTCATCATCGCATTCCGATTTGTCTACCTGAAGGGTGAGCTTACGCTGCAGTCAAGCCGCCACCAACCAGCACAACCTTGAACTGGCATATAAAAAACGCCAGCGGTCTTACCACAACCGATTTATGGAACCGTTCCGCCCAAGTATTTGTTGGTGCCGAAAGTGGTTTTGGCCCGAAAGTACGGAACCGTGGTGACCTTGCCAATGTAGGCGCCTTTCATCAAGACGTACATGGTGGTTGGATAGGGGGATACCGCCGATTGCCCCACCGGCGTGTGGTTGCTCACCGTGTGGGCGTGGTAGTGGTAACCCATGCCGTCGTGGTTGTGGGCCCCAAACTCATCCAAGCTGGTGGTGTACCCCAGCATGGCGGCATCTGAAGAACCTCGGTATTTGCCAAACAAGGCAATGCCGTCGTAGCCAAAGCCGATCAAGGGGGGATGGGTCTTGTTCAAATAATCACTGTCGTTGTACAGCGCCAAACCAAAGCCCGATTGATAGCCATCGCTGTGGCAATGGGGGCCACCACCGCCTTGCCCCACGTGGCAGCCACTGGCCGACAACTCGCCGGCCAAATGCGATGGCACCAAGGTATTGTTATAGGCCGGGAACATGACCGAGCCGTCGATCAAAATGCCGTTGTCGGCTTCGTCGGCATAGGTGTAGACATTGGCGGCCAAAGAAGATCCCGTCCACAGGTTTTGGGTGATGACCGAGGCATTGTCAGTCACCGCACTGACCTGGCCGTAGTCGCGCATGGGGATCATTTGCACATAGTTTTCCAGGTTAGAGAACCGCGTGACTTTGGAGTCGGGGTATGAGCCGGAGCCCAAAGCCGGTGGGTGCGGCACATCCACCAAGCCGTTGGGCGAGGCCTGGTTGCCGTAGCTCACCACCACCATGAAGGGGTGGTAGACATTGCTGCTGTCTTTTTCGTT
>CAMDJU010000059.1 GCA_945900695.1 Bordetella parapertussis
CCCAATGGCTCTACTGAACCCACCCCCACCGCTGCGGAACGCCCTGCCCGCGGCGAGCGCGATGGCCGGCGTGAACGCGGCGAAGGTCGGCGAGAACGTGGAGAGCGCCGTCCTCGCGGACCTGAAAACAATGAGAACGGGGAGCAAAACCCGTCTGCGCAGTCACAAGATGCGGCCGCAAGCAACGAGCCCTCACGCTTGGCCCCGCATGGCAGCGCCTTGCAAGGCGAGTCCACCGCGATGGGATCCCACGGTGCTGAAAACGACGCCCAGAGCGCAGCACCCCAAGCCGATGATCGCCGCGATCGCCGCACACGCGACCGCTACGGCCGTGAGCGCCGCGAGCGCAACGACAGGCCTTCGGACGACAGCGCCCAACCATCGGCCACGATGGCACATCCTGCCGCCCCTGCCAGCGCAGCGCATCCCCCAGCGGCATCGCGCCAAGCCATGCCCAAGATTGGCAGCTATGACTTGCCCTTGCAAGACCTGAATGCCTTGGCGCACCAAAGCGGTTTGGAGTGGGTGAACTCCAACGCTGAACGCGTGGCCCAAGTGCAAGCGGCCATCGCCGCAGAACCGCGCTCCATCCATGTGCCGCGCGAACGCCCACCCACCGTGGTGGTCGACGAAGGCCCACTGATCTTGGTCGAAACGCGCAAAGACTTGCGCCAAATGAGCATGCCCTTCGACCCACCCTCAGGCCAACAAACCTGATGGCAGAAAGGCACCCCAGGGTGCCTTTTTTTTGGGCCGCCCAGCACGGCGCTCACTGGGCTTGTGAATTCACCTGAGCGCTGTGCTTCCACATGGCCAGCGCCACAGCCGGTTCACCGCGCTGTTCGGCCAACACAGCGAGCGCTGAATACGCCTTGCGCTGCAAGGCGGGCGACACCAATTGGGCCGCCAATGGGGCCAGCATTTGCTGGGCTTTGCCCCACAAAGCGTGCTGCATACAAACCATCCCTGCAAGGTATTGCAGCTCTCGATGGCGGGGCATGGCCAAGCGCGCTTGCTCAACCCAGGTCAACCACTGTGCACTGGGCGCTTGTCTTTGCAAGGCCTGCTCAATCACCTCGACCAAAGCCGCACTCAAAGCCACCGACCAAGGCTGCGCACTTTGCACCCAATCTCGCCACACCGGCTGCACCCACACCAAAGCCAAGCTGGGCTCACCTTGAACAGCCAATAAGCGCTGGGCGGCGTGTACCGCCACCTCGGGCATGGCTTGCTCGCCGGCATCCAAGCCTTGCCAGACCTTGACCAACTGGCCTTGGTCATGGCAATCGCTCAACACCGATTGCAACAAACCCCGCACCAAGCTGCGCGCGGGCTCGGCTGCAAAAGCGCCGTGCTTGGCCAACAGGCGGGCAGTTTCCAGCGCTGAACGGTGGTCTTGGGACAAACGTGCCGCCTTGAGCTTCAAGCGCAAGGCCACCGTGCGGCGCGCACTGCCCAAAGGCAGCTTGGCCAGCCACAGCATAGCGTTGGTGGGCTCACGATCCACCAAGGACCAGCGGGCCGCATTCAGATGCACCGCGTCTTGTGCTGCTGCGACAGTGGCCGATACCTGGGGCATCTGAGCCGCCACCTGCCAAGCCAATTGGGCGTGCTGATCGCGCACCGCGCGGTCTTGCAAGGCATGGGCACATTCGGCCACCAGCAAATGGCCCAAATGACGCACCTCTGCTGAATGGGCTGGGCCAGGGTCATCGGCGGTTTGCAAACGACTCAATATCCGCTCGTGTTCAATGGCTGCCATGGCCAAGGTGCGCGCACGAATGAAGCGCCCCGCCATCAATTGGTTTTGGGCCATCAACAATGACCCATGCATGGCCCGCTCTTGTTGGCGCATGCGCCAGCGGCGAGCCTCGCGGGGCAAATCAAACAAACCACCCACGGCACGCCAAGCCAAATGCAAGACCACAAAGACCAGCGCGGCCACCAATAAAAACAAGTTGAGCGAGACATCCAGGCGGTAAGGTGACCAAAAAAAGGTCACGCTGGCTTGGTTGCCGCCCACCACCAAAGCCGATCCCACGGCCACCGCCAACAAGGCCACCAAGCCAATTGCGGTCTTCATGTCAGCGCCCTGCCGAAGCGGTGGCCAAGGCGGTCAAGCTGTCGTCCAAGCGGGGCAACTCGACTTGCTTGAGTTGGGTCTCGACTTCTTGCAACAGGGCCAAAGCCGCCTGGGATTTGCGCCCACTGGCCTCGAAATACCGCTGCACATCGCGCCGAACAGCCAGCACATCATTGCTCGAGGCTTCAAACTGTCGGGCGAGCAATCCCAGGCGCGCATTGAGCAAGCGCAGCTTGAGGTTTTCGCGCACAAAAAGACCTTGTTCGGGCGACAGCAACGTGGCTTCGGGTTGGTCGATGCGGCTGATGCGAACCAAATCAGCCACTTGGGCTCCCACCTCCCTGAGCCATTGCTCCCACCAAGTGGCACTGATGGCACGCGCCCAAGTGCTGACGGGCGCAGGCGCAGGCGCTGCCTTGGTCACGCCCACTGCATTGGCCAAGGGCAATTCGTCCACCATGCGCACCAATTCGTCAAACTTGATCAACAATGCAGGTGTGTCTGTGACGGAAATGGATTGGACCCGTTCCAGGTCGCGGGTCAAGGCGCGCAGAACCGGTGACAGGCGCGGCTGCGCCACACGCGACAGGCGCTGCTGGGCCGACTTGAGCGCACCCACCAAGGGCTGAACACTGCCGGTGAGCTGGGCTTGTTGCAAGGCCAGGCGCAAAGCCGACTCAATATCGACCACCAAATTTTCATCGCGCGAACGCGACAGACTTTGCATCAACTCTTCGAGCTGGCTGCGCTGCAGCGCCACTTCACTCCAACGGGTTTCATTCAAGGCCAGGCGGGCTGCGGTGTCGCGCGACAACTCCTGGGCTTGTTTGGCGCTGGCCCGCGCTTCCACCGACACCGAGCCGCTGTCGGCACTTTGGCGTGCCAAAGTTTCTTGGATATCTTGCAATTTCCACCACAACAAGACAGACAAGGCCAAGGCACACAAACAGACCCCGATCAAGACCCACAACCATGCGTTGGAGACCCTTGCAACAGGAGCCAGAGCAGGCGCAGTGGCAGGCATGGGATCAGCGTGGGGTACAGCAGGCGCTGGCTCGGAATTCATGGAGAGATTCTATTGACCTTTGCACACACGCCCCGACCCGCTGGGCAGGCGCACAGATCAAGGCCAATCAGTGTGTTTTGCAAGGGCTTCGCGCACAGACCCCAGGTCTCCTTTGCAAGTGACCACCTGCGCCCAACCCTGTGCGGTCAAACCAGCTGCAATGCGTGGATGCGTGGCCAAGGCACGCGCTTGGGACCAGTCTTGTTTGGGCAACAAGCGCTGCAATTGCTGCAACGCTTGTGAGCTGCTGAACAACCACACCGCGCCATCGCTGGCCGCTTGCATGGCTTGGTCCCTGTCGCTGTCAGACCACGATGGTGCCAAGCGTTGGTAGGCCACCACAAACGCCACCTGTGCCCCGGCAGCTTGCAGTTGCTGGGCCAGCCAATCGCGACCATGGCCCGCTGCGTCCTGGGCCGCATGTGCGTCGCTGCCGCGCACCAACAAAACAGACAATTTTGACCCTGGCCTCGGGGCCATGACCTGGTGGGACACCACCGCCCACAAAGCCTCGGAATCCAATTGCACCGCATCGGCAGACGGCATATCGATCAAGGCAGCATTCACCCCCGCGTGGAGCAAAGCCGCTCGGGTGCCTGGCCCTGTGGCCCAACAACGCGCTGGCCATGCTTGGTTGGGTGGGCGCGCATCGAAAAAAGCGCGCACCGCTTGGCTGCTGACAAACATGGCCGCATGGAAGGTGTGGGCCGACTGCCACACCTGGGTCAAAGCTTGGCTTTGCGGCGCTGGGCCAAAAGCCAGCAAGGGCAAACAAAGCACTTGATGTCCCGCCTGGGTCAGTGCCTGGGTCCATACCGGGGCCTCGGCCTCAGGTCGGGTCAAGACCAGTTTCAAAAACCACCTTCAGATGGGGTGCCACAGGGACCCGTGAACCGTCACCGGGCACCCCCTGCGCGCAAGGCCTGGGCCACCTCAAACCCCAAGGCCTCGGCTTGTTCCAAAGAACCCACCACGCCAAACACCTGGGCCGTGACCAAAGGGGCGTCGGCCTCTGGGTCTCCCCAGGCGGCACGCAAATGCAGTTGTTCACCCTGCAAAGTGGCATGCGCCGCCAGTGGCATGGAGCAACTGCCGCCCATGGCTCGGCTGACAGCACGCTCGGCGGCCACCGCCAACCAAGAGGTGTGGTGCGACAAATGGGCCAAGGCCTGTTGCACATCGCTGCGGTCTGAGCGTGTTTCGATGCCCAAGGCCCCTTGCCCTGCGGCGGGCAACATTTGGTCGGTTTCAAAAATGTGGCGAATGCGCGCTTGCAAGCCCAGTCGCTTGAGACCGGACGCGGCCAGCACAATGCCCGCATATTGACCTTCGTCGAGTTTGCGCAAGCGGGTGTCCAAATTGCCGCGCAATGGCTCAATGCGCAAGTCGGGGCGCAAGGCACGCAGCAACACGGTGCGGCGCAAACTCGATGTGCCCACCACAGCACCCACTGGCAAATCTTCCAAACGGGCAAATTGCGGTGACACCCAGGCGTCGCGCGGGTCTTCGCGCTCCATCACACACGACAAGGCAAAACCATCGGGCATGTCCATGGGCACGTCCTTGAGCGAGTGCACAGCCAAATCGGCGCGCCCCTCTTCCAAGGCCACCTCCAACTCTTTGACAAACAAACCTTTGCCACCCACCTTGCTCAAAGATCGGTCCAAAATTTGGTCGCCCTGGGTGGTCATGCCCAACAGCTTGACGCTGTGGCCTTGCTGCTGCAACAAAGCTTGGACGTGTTCGGCTTGCCACAAAGCCAGTCGGCTCTCTCGGGTGGCGATGGTCAAATCAAGTGCGCTCAAAACGATCCCTTCGGATTCAATGCATGTATCAAATAGATGCTAGCACGGCCCACTTTTGCGCCTGCTTGCGGAACGCATCGGCCGCACCCAGGTCAAAGCGGCCATGCTGAACCAAGTATGAGGGGCAATGGTCGGTCAGGTCTGAAAAAACACGCAAGGGGCGCGGTCGATGTCAGCAGATGCCAAAAGCGACCCACCGTTTGGACCCCACGCGCCCAGGCTTACCTCAGTACTGGTTGATATCACCATCACCGACTGATTTTTGATCCGCCCTGTTTCTGAACAGCTTGCGAAACACCAAAAAACTGATCAATGACATGACGGCAAACACCAACACATCGCGGTTGAAACTGTAATCACCCCAGACGTATTGCACCAAGGACACACCCAACATACCCACGCCAAAACCAAGCAGCAAAAACGAAAGCGTCAGCAACTCCGCCAGTGCCAATGCAAAAGCCAGAATCAGCGAGATTTGATAGGGATCCATGGTTTAAATTCTGTCCGCCAAGCGCCCCAAGGTGCCACTCAAACTGTTGAGCACATCGGTGGGTACCAGAACAATTTTCGAGTTGCTGCCTTTGGACAACTCTTGCACAGCTTGCGCCTGAATTTTTTTGATCTCAAACGCCACCGCGCTCTCGCCACCCGCCGCGATGGCTTTGGCCACTGCGTTGACCGCATAGGCTTCTGCATCAGCGCGTATCTTGGTGGCTTCCGACTGCTTTTGGGCAGCATACAACTGAGCATCGGCGTCCAACTCCGTGGCTTGCTTTTTGCCCTCGGCTTCACGCACCAAGGCACGTCGATTGCGCTCTGCGTTCAACTGCAACTGCATGGCTTGCTTGGTTTCGCTGTCCACATCGACCTCCAAGATCTCCACCCGGGTCAGAACAATGCCCCATTCGTCGGACACCACTTGGAGGTCTTCTGCAATTTCATCGGACAAGTTTCGGCGGTTGGACTGGACACCGTCCAAGTCGGTTTTGCCTATCACGCTGCGCACCGTGCCATTGACAATCGTCATGATGGCGTCATCCACATTGGAGATGCGGTACATGGTTTTGGAAGCGTCGGCAATCCGGTACAAGACGGCCAAAGAAATGGAAATGGTGACATTGTCCAAAGTGATCGCATTGATGGGCTTTGGCGGCAATTGGCGTTCTTGGATAGGCACTTTGTGACCCACGGTCTCGAAAAACGGGATCAAGATGTGCAGACCTGCTTCCATTTTTCGGTTGTATTTGCCCAAGCGCTCGACCAACCAATTCTCAGATTGAGGGACGATGCGGATCGCCGCCTTCAAGGCCAACACGACCAATGCAGCCAAGAGCAGAAAAACAATATTGGACATCGATACAAAGTTTTCCACGATTATTTCCTTGCCGTATCAACCATAAGTCCACACCATTATGCTTGCCTTTTGCCTTTTGATGAGCACACCTAAAATGCCCGCATGACATCTTCCAACTCGCTCGACCGCAAATCCGAGGCTTGGTCCGCCCTTTTCTCTGAACCCATGAGCGAGTTGGTGCAGCGCTACACCGCCAGCGTGTTTTTCGACCAGCGCCTGTGGCGCGCTGACATCCAAGGCAGCTTGGCCCACGCCGACATGCTGCAAGCCCAAGGCATCATCAACGCGCAAGACTTGGCAGACATTCAACGCGGCTTGGCGCAAATCACCCAAGACATCGAAAGCGGCCAGTTTGAATGGAAGCTGGAACTCGAAGATGTGCACCTGAACATCGAAGCGCGTCTCACGCAATTGGTGGGCGACGCGGGCAAACGCCTGCACACCGGTCGCAGCCGCAACGACCAAGTGGCCACCGATGTGCGCCTGTGGTTGCGCAATGAAATCGACGCCATCCGTGAACTGCTGAACAACCTGCAACGCGCTTTGGTGGAAGTGGCCGCTCAGCACACAGAAACCGTGATGCCTGGCTTCACCCATTTGCAAGTGGCACAACCCATCAGCTTTGCGCATCACCTGCTGGCGTATGTGGAAATGCTCTCGCGCGACGAAGAGCGCATGGGTGAAATTCGCGCCCGCACCAACCGCTTGCCTTTGGGGTCTGCTGCACTGGCGGGCACCACCTACCCGCTGGACCGTGCCCGTGTGGCCCAAATACTTGGCATGGTCAACGCCCAAGGCGAGGCGCAGTTGTGCCAAAACAGCTTGGATGCGGTGAGCGACCGCGACTTCGCCATCGAGTTCACCGCTGCTGCCGCGCTTTGCATGGTGCACATCAGCCGCCTGTCGGAAGAGCTGATCATTTGGATGAGCCAAAACTTTGCGTTCATTCAATTGGCCGACCGCTTCACCACAGGTTCTTCCATCATGCCGCAGAAGAAAAACCCCGATGTGCCCGAGTTGGCCCGAGGCAAAACCGGCCGTGTGGTGGGCCACCTAATGGGCTTGATCACCCTGATGAAAGGCCAGCCTCTCGCCTACAACAAAGACAACCAAGAAGACAAAGAGCCGCTGTTTGACACGGTGGACACTTTGAAAGACACCTTGCGCATCTTTGCCGAGATGATCGGCGGACAAACCAACCCCACCACCGGCGTCAAAGAAGGCGGCCTCAGCGTCAATGCCGCGCACATGGAAGCCGCAGCGAAAAAAGGCCACGCCACCGCCACCGACTTGGCCGACTACTTGGTGAAAAAAGGCCTGCCGTTTCGCGACGCCCACGAAACCGTGGCGCACGCGGTGAAAGCCGCCAGCCACCAAGGCTGCGACTTGTCCGAGTTATCTCTGCAAGTGCTGCAAGGCTTTCACCCGTCCATCGAAAAAGATGTCTACGCCATTTTGAGCCTGCACGGCTCCTTGAATGCGCGCAACACCGTGGGCGGCACCGCCCCTGCACAGGTCAAAGCCCAAATTGCGCGGCATCAGCAGCGCTTGGCTTGAAAGCCTTGCGCCCCTTCACTGAACTGATATCAACAAGCATCTTGAGGCCGCGCGTTGCCGATGATTGAAGGCCGCATCAGGGCCAACCCGCAGTGCGAATGGCCATCCTTGGTTTTAAAATATTTTCTCGGTAAGCTTGGCCGATAGATGTACCCTCAAGCGATAACGTTCCTTTCTTTGCCCCTTACCACCTCTTTTGCACAACGCCATGTCCAAAAACACCTTGTTAGACCACCTCTATCACCATGAAAAAGCCCTGGCTCAGCAGGTTTTTTTGACCCAACCCACCGGCGGTGGACAGGTGGTTACTTACACCTGGGCTCAAACCATGGACCAAGCGCGGCGCATGGCCACGCATTTGCAAAGCCTGGGCCTGGCACCCGGTGCCAAAGTGGGTATCTTGTCCAAAAACTGCGCCCACTTTTTCATGGCCGAGTTGGCCATTTGGATGGCTGGCCATACCACGGTGGCCATCTTCCCCACCGAAAACGCAGACACCATTCGTTATGTGCTTGAGCACAGCGAATCCAGCCTGCTGTTTGTGGGCAAGCTCGACACCTGGCCCGAACAAGCCCCTGGCGTGCCCGAAGGCGTGCCTTGCATCGCCATGCCACTGGCGCCAGCCACCCCATTCCGGCGTTGGGACGACATCGTGGCCCAAACCCCTCCGATGCCCGGCGAACCCAGCCGATCGGCCAACGATTTGGCCATGTTGATGTACACCTCCGGCTCCACGGGTCAACCCAAAGGGGTAATGCACAACTTTGGCCGCATTTGCGATGTCGCCAAAGGCATTTTTGATTTCCTCGAAAAAGACCAAGGCACTGGCAAGCCACACCGCATGCTGTCTTACTTGCCCCTGGCCCATGTGTTTGAGCGGGCTTTTGTCGAAAGCGTTGCCTTGTACAGCGGTCAAATACAGGTGTTTTTTGCCGAAGCGCTGGACACCTTTGTGATGGACTTGCAGCGGGCCCGGCCCACCATCTTCATTTCTGTGCCGCGCTTGTGGCTCAAATTCCAACAAGGCGTCTACGCCAAGATGCCTCCCAAAAAACTGGGTTTTTTGCTCAGCCTGCCCATTTTGGGCAATGTCGTGCGCCGCAAGGTGCTGGCGGGTTTGGGCCTGGACCAAGCCACCTTGGCCGGCAGCGGTTCGGCACCGTTGCCCGCCGAATTGGTGCGCTGGTACCGCCACCTGGGGTTGCGCTTGGTCGAAGGCTATGCCATGACCGAAGACTTTGCGTATTCGCACACCGGCACTGAACAATTCAATGAGCCCGGGTATGTGGGCATCCCCTACCCCGGGGTGGAGGTCAGGCTCAGCCCGGAGGGCGAAATCCTCATCAAGTCGCCTGGCCAAATGGTGGGCTACTACAAACGGCCCGATTTGGATGCCGAGTCTTTCACCGCCGATGGCTACTTTCGCACCGGCGACTTGGGCGAGCGCCGCTCTGATGGGCAACTGAAAATCACCGGGCGGCTCAAAGAGTTGTTCAAAACCTCCAAGGGCAAATATGTGGCCCCTGCACCCATCGAAAACCGGCTCAACGCCCACCCCATGATCGAGTTGTCCATGGTCTCAGGCAGTGCCCAAGCCCAACCCTATGCCTTGGTGGTGTTGGCCGAACAACTGCGCATGGAGTTGCAACAAAGCGGCACACGCGAGCACGTCAGCACCGAGTTGGGGATGTTGCTGAAACAAGTCAACCAACAAGTCGCCAACTATGAGCAATTGCAGTGCATTGTGATTGCCAATGCCCCTTGGGGCATCGACAACGGCTGCCTCACACCCACGATGAAAATCAAACGCAACCGCATTGAAGAATTGGTCAAAACCCAGGTCGATGTTTGGTATGCCCAAAACCAAGATGTGATCTGGGCATGAGCCCCCAACAGGAGTCCCCATGCCAGTGATCACCAACATCGAAGACTTGCGTGTCTTGGCCGAAAAACGCGTGCCACGCATGTTCTACGACTATGCCGACTCGGGCAGTTGGACCGAGGGCACCTACCGCGCCAATGAAAACGACTTCCATGCCATCCAACTGCGCCAGCGCGTGGCGGTCAACATGGAAAACCGCAGCACCGCCACCACCATGGTGGGCGTGCCGACCCACATGCCGGTGAGCATCGCCCCCGTGGGCTTGACCGGCATGCAGCATGCCGATGGTGAAATTCACGCAGCGCTTGCTGCCAAAAAATTTGGCATTCCATTCACCTTGTCGACGATGAGCATTTGCTCCATCGAAGACATCGCCCAGCACACTCAAGCACCGTTTTGGTTTCAGCTCTACATGATGCGCGACCGCGACGCCATGGCCCGCATGATCGAGCGCTGCAAAGTGGCCCAGTGCAGTGCCTTGGTGCTCACCCTGGATTTGCAAGTCATTGGCCAGCGCCACAAAGACATCAAAAATGGCTTGAGCGCCCCGCCCAGGCCCACCCTGCGCAACATTCTCAACCTGCTCACCAAGCCCCGCTGGTGCTTAGGGATGGCGGGCACCTCCAGGCGCAGCTTTGGCAATCTGATTGGCCACGTCAAAAACGTCAGCGACATGAGCTCACTGGCGGCCTGGACCAACGAGCAATTCGACCCGCGCCTCAGCTGGCCCGACATCGAATGGGTGAAAAAACAATGGGGCGGCAAGCTCATCCTCAAAGGCATCATGGACGCCGAAGACGCGCGTTTGGCGGTGCAAAGTGGTGCCGATGCGATCGTGGTGAGCAACCACGGTGGGCGCCAACTCGACGGTGCGCCCAGCAGCATCCGAGCCCTGCCGGGCATCGTGGCCGCGGTGGGATCTGACATCGAGGTGTGGATGGACGGCGGCATCCGCAGTGGCCAAGACGTGCTCAAGGCCTGGGCCTTGGGCGCGCGCGGCACCATGATTGGCCGCGCCATGGTCTACGGCCTTGGCGCCATGGGCGAAGCGGGTGTGACCAAGGCCTTGCAAATCATCCACAAAGAGTTGGATGTGACCATGGCCTTTTGCGGCCACACCGATATCCGCAACGTCAATCGCGACATTTTGCTGCCCGGCACCTACCCCACTTGAGGCGCTGCCCAGGGCTTCAGCTGCTGGGTTTTTTCTCGCTCCACAGCACACCACCAGTGGACCAATCCGAGGGTTTGATGTCAAACAGCAGCACGTCCACGCTCTCGGGCGAGCCGCCCAAGGTTTTCACCGCCGCCTCGGTCAAAGCGGCAACCAAGTTGCGCTTTTGCTCGGGCGTGCGGCCTTCAAACAATTCAACACGGATGGTGGGCATGGGGACGCTCCTGTAGAAAAACAAAGGGATTGAACGGGCGCTTGCAGCTCGCGCAACAAGACAAGCCATTCGTTTTGGTCTTCGGGTGTGCGGCCATCGCCCACCCATTGCGCTTGCGCCAGGCACTCGACCTCGGGGCTGGCACAGTGCACACACCGCCACTGACGGCCCATTGATTGGCTGCAACCAAGTCGCGTCGCACAGTGGCTTTGTCTGGGGTCTGGGTGTCCATGGGTTCAGCCGATGTGCTCAGCCAATGTGGATGGCGCGAAAGTCGTTGACATTGGTGCGGGTCGGGCCGTCGCCCACTTGCTGGCCCAGCGCTTCAAAAAAACCGTGGCCGTTGTTGCGGTCCAACTCGGCCATGGGGTTCAAGCCCAGGGCATGGGCACGCGCCATGGTTTGGGGTGTCCAAAAGGCACCGGCGGTTTCTTCTTGCCCATCGATGCCATCGGTGTCAGCGGCCAGGGCATGGATGCGTGCATGCCCTTGTGTGGTCACACCCAGCGACAACAAAAACTCCACATTGCGGCCACCGCGCCCATCGCCGGTGACGGTGACGGTGGTCTCGCCGCCGCTGAGGAGCACGCAAGGTGCGGCAAAGGGTTGACCGCGCTCGGCCACTTGCACCGCGATGGCGGCCATCACTTGGCCCACATCGCG